>JALDAI010000004.1 GCA_022729285.1 Candidatus Nanoanaerosalina archaeon | reverse complement strand
CAACCATCAGAGGGCCTGGAAAAGTTTTGTTTTTTTTCATAAAACCCATCATCGATCCATGAGGTCTGTGAGCAACAGAAAAACCGTCGTTTACAAATACATCGAAGTTTTCTTCCAGTTTTTTAACAAAAAGGTTTTCCGAATGCTCTTCTACCGTTCCGTTCCTCAGCTCTTCAGAGAGAAGCCTCACGTTCTCTAAGAGAACTACGTCTCCGTTTTCCATCTCTCCAAACTTTTCTTTTAACTCCTCTGAGAAAAAAGATTTTACAAACCCTACTTCTTTTCCTATAACGTCTCCAAGCAGTTCAGCATGGTTTTTAAGAGATCTGAAATCTTTTCTGCCCGGTCTTCCTTGGTGTGCTAATACCACGACTTTTGCTCCTTTTTCGCTGATCTTTTCTATAGATTCAGCGTATTTCTCAAGCCTTAAGTTTTTAACAGGCTCTCCGTCTTCTATAGGCAGGTTTAAATCAGATCTTACAGCCACTTTCTTTCCTTCTAGGTCTGCTTGGAGCACGTTTTTCATCTAAACCAACTCACATTCTTTCCAAAGCTTCTTCAACTGTTTTTCCTCTGTAAAAAATGTCTCCTAGTGCTTCAACTAGTTTAACAGGGTTTTCTCTTTTCCAAACATTTCTTCCAACAGCGGTTCCCTGGCATCCTACATCTACAGCAGTTTTAACCATTTCAAGGAACTCTTTATCAGTTTTCATACCCCCTCCTGAAACAACGGAGTCCATATCTCCTATGACTGAAACTACTTTCTCAAGGCCTTCTCTTGTCTGTGGGAACTTTACTTTAACCATGTCCGCTCCTATCTCTAAACCGATTCTTGCTCCGTAACTCACTACTTCAGGAGTAGTATCCTCCTCTATCTCCTCTCCTCTCGGATAAGCCCATACAACTAAAGGCAGTCCGTGCTTCCTTGCGTTTTCCTGAACTTCTCTGAAGTCTTCAAACATCTTTTCTTCCATCTTGGAACCAGGGTACAAAGTATAACCTAGAGCGTCAGCCCCTAGCTCAACAGCTCTCTCTACCGTACAGTTTTTAGGCGAGTAATGTACTCCTCCTTTCATACTTGTTGTACCGTTAAGTTTAAGCAGAAGGTTTACATCATCAGAGTAGTCGTCATAATAAGTCTCTGCAAGCCCTTTCTGTACAGCTAAGCATGTAACATCTTCATGTGAAGCGATTTTAAAAACTCTTTCAGGTTCTGCAGTTTCCATGTTTTCTTTGAAATCAGATGGTCCGTGTTCCAGACCGTGGTCGTAAGCTAGAATAAGTGCTTTACCGTCTTTTTTAAGTGGTGCTAAGCTTTTTTTGTCCATACACCTTGTTTACCGTTCATTCCATATAAATGTGAAAAAGACACCAACTTTAAAACTGTTACAGGACAACTTAGATGGTAGCGGGGTGGAGCAGCCAGGAGTGCTCGTCGGGCTCATAACCCGGAGGTCGGTGGTTCAAATCCACCCCCCGCTATTAGTTTTTCTCTAAAATTTTCTACAAAATTTAACAGCTTCTAAAAAATAAAAGAAGAATTTCCCGGACATTGTTCCGAGAAAAAAACTCATCTAGTCCAAAAACAAACTTTCTCTAGTCAAAATCTTAAATAAAAGCTCTCTAGTCACAAAAATCGTTACTCTAGTCAAAGATTTACGGTACCTGTTTTTAGCAGATACCGCGCTCTAATCAGTTCTAAAACCTTTCTTAAACCACCACTTGCAAGTTCTACAACTTTTAACAGAGCTTAAAGATTGGAAACCTCTGATCTGAAGTGCTTCTTGCACAGGATGATTTTTTCTCCACCGATCTTTAGTACATTCTTAAATCCGGTAGTTCTTCCACATACTTCACACTCGTATCGAGCACGGTATCCTTGTGTTTGAGCATCTTCTTGCATTGCGGTTTCCAAAACTTTTGTTCCTTCCATTTTCGACCCCTCTACGGGAATACTGCCCACCCGCCTCGAACAGGTAGTACCGGTTTTTCCGGCGTGTTTCCGAAGAGCTTTCACCCTCCCCTTTAACTGCGTAGAAAAAGGTTACACCAGAGCAGTTTTTAGGTAAACTTCGTAAGAAATTTTTCGACCGCCCCCTTATTTTCCGGGTTTAGTCCCGAAAAACTTGAAGACAGGCTACTTTTCTATCCCCACACAATATTGAGATAAAATCTCGTGGAGATAGCTGAAGCTCTATGGAAAGCTCTTCTAAAAAGTGGCTTTGCTCCCATACAGACTCCAGTTTGTTCCATCTTAAATCTATTTCTAACTACTACGCAGACATTTAAAAAGGTTGTGAGCCTGATAAAATCGGTTTACAAACATTAACCCCGAATAAATATTTGTTAAGTAAAAACCTGCTTGTACACTTCCTACCTCCAATCTACATTAAAGAATAGTTTAATGAACCTAAACGATTAATTAACTTTTATGTGGAAGAAAAACTCCGCAGTAATCATAGTAGATTTCCAGAAAGAGTGGGAGGATGAGGACTCACAGTTTTACCTTGGTAGAACTTCTATAGCTAAGAAAAAATGTTCCACATTAGTGCATGAAGGAATTAAGCAAGGATCTCCTGTAATATATACTAAGAGAGTTGTTGACGACATGGGGGAATCTTTCTCAGACACAGAAGAAGGCTCAGATCTTGTTGAAAAACTTCCTAAAAAAGAAGGGATAAAAGTTTTTGAAAGACCTAGCTGGAACCCTTTTCTTGACACAGACCTCGACAACTTCTTGTTCGACAGAGGGATAGACCACGTATACGTCGGAGGTCTTTCGATAAACGCGGGGGTTAGGGAGACAGTAGCACAAGCATATAATAGAGGTTACTCAGTTACCTTGGTCAAAGACTGTTGTTCAGCCGAAAGCTCCGAAGAGCTTCAGTTCACTTCAGAAGACATCCAAAAATACCGTTTTATCACTGTATCCACATTAAAAAATATTATTTCTAGGTCGTTGTAACAATAAGCTCTCTTGTGGCCAAAAACATTATACTTAAGCCCTTTAAAATATTCTATAAAACCTGAAATTTAGGTTGAACTGAAGGAGTTGAAATTTATGCCTATCGAAAAATTAGACAACGGAGTTGAAAAAGTACAGATTCTTGATAAAGACGGGAACGTCGATAAACAGCTTGAACCCGATATACCGGAAGAAACCTTGATACAGATGTATAAAGACATGGTTTACGCAAGAAAACTTGATAAAAAAGCGTTTAAATTACAGAGAAGAGGGGACGCAGGAACTTATGCCCCGGTACAAGGAGAAGAAGCTTGTCAAGTAGGTCCTGCACACGCTTTAGATGACGATGACTGGTTCGTACCTTCTTTCAGAGAAGCAGCTTTCGCAATTTCACGAGGCTACTCGCCTGTAAAACTTTTAAGATACTTTATGGGAGACTCTTACGGAAGTAAAGTAGGAGGAACAAACTCATTACCCGTTTCTATCCCTATAGCATCACAACTGCTCCACGCAACAGGTATAGGAATGGCATCAAATATTAAAGGAGAAGAAACAACTTCAATCGTTTACTTCGGGGACGGAGCCACATCACAAGGAGATTTTCACGGGGCTCTAAACTTTGCAGGAGTCTATAACTCACCGGTCATATTTTTCAACCAGAACAACAGGTACGCTATTTCAACTCCTAGAGAGAAGCAGACTGCTTCACAAACTATTGCACAAAAGGCAGACGCTTACGGAATAAAAGGATTGCAGGTAGACGGTAATGATATTTTGGCAACATACAAAGTTGCTAAAGAAGCTAAAGAAAGAGCAGAAAACGGGGAAGGACCAACACTTATCGAAGGACTTACCTACCGGATAGGCTCACACACTACTTCAGACAACCCTTCAAGGTATAGAGAAGACGAAGAAGTCCAAAAATGGAAGGAAAAAGACCCTATAACCCGTTTCAGCAAGTATCTAAAAGACAAAGGAATTTTAGACGAAATAGATATGAAAAAAATCAAGAAAGAAATAGAAGAAGACCTGGACAAACAGGTTGAGAAAGCCCTGGAAATGGAAGATCCGGAGTTAGAAGAGATGTTTAAACACGTATACGAAGAAGTGCCGCAAAGGCTTAAGAAACAGGTTAAAACCGCTGAAAAAAGAGGAGGTGATAGATAATGTCTGAGATGAACATTGTAGAAGCCATAAGAGATACTTTAGACAAAAAAATGGGAGAAGACGAGACAGTAGTAGTTCTTGGGGAAGACGTAGGTAAAAACGGAGGAGTCTTTAGAGCAACAGATGGTTTACAAGATAAATACGGCGAGGAAAGAGTTATGGATACTCCTCTAGATGAGGCAGGGATACTCGGCACAGCCACAGGTATGGCTATAAACGGTCTTAAACCGGTTGCGGAAATCCAGTTCTCAGGGTTCATACCTCAGGCCTTCCACCATATCAAACAACACATTTCAAGGATGAGGATGAGAACACAGGACGATATCAACATTCCGATGGTTATTAGAGCACCTTACGGAGGAGGTATAGAGGCTTTAGAACACCATTCGGAATCTCAAGAAGCTATTTACAGCCATATAGCCGGGCTTAAAGTTGTTATCCCTTCAAACCCTTCGGATGCTAAGAACCTGTTAGAAAAGGCTATACAAGATCCTGACCCTGTGCTTTTCCTCGAACCTAAAAAGGTTTACAGATCCTTTAGAGAAGAAGTTAAGGAAGAAGACGCAGAGTTAGGAAAAGCCAAGAAAGTAAGAAAAGGAGAAGATATCACACTGGTTTCATGGGGAGCTATGATGAGAGAATCGATTAAGGCTGCTGAAGCGGTAGAGGAAGAAGGCTTCTCAGTTGAGCTTATAGATGTTAGGACCGTTAATCCGCTGGATGAAGACACAATTCTTGAATCCGTGGAGAAAACAGGTCGTCTAGTGGTCGTGTCCGAAGAACCAAGGTTTGCAAGCATAGCAGGAGAGATTTCAGCAACAGTTTCAGAAGAAGTTGTTCTAAGCCTTAAAGCGCCTGTTAAACGGATAACAGGGTTCGACATCCCTTATCCATTATACAAACATGAAGACATCTACATGCCAAACCGTGAAGATATAAAGAAAGGGCTGTTAGAAACCCTGGAGTTTTAGGAGGGTTTAGAAATGGTTGAAAAGTTCCGTTTTCCGGATGTTGGAGAAGGTATTAGAGAAGGAAAGCTTGTAGAGTGGAAAGTGTCAGAAGGAGAGCCTATTGAGGAAGACCAGACTCTTGCCGAGGTTGAAACTGATAAAGCAGTGGTAGATGTTCCTTCTAAGAGTAGTGGGAAGATTGAAAGCCTTAAAGCAGAGGCCGGAGATCTTATTGAGGTCGGTGAAGTTATCCTTACCTACTCTGAAACAGATCAGGAAGAGGGAATTGTCGAAGAAACAGAGTCAAAGGAAGAGAAGATTGAGAAAGATGAACCTGTAGCTAAAAAAGTTTCTGACACAGAGAAGTCCGTAAGTCCAGGAACCAAGGTTAAAGCCATGCCTCGTGCCAGGAAGTTTGCTGAGGAAAAAGGAGTTTCCCTTAACTCTGTACAAAAAACTTTTTCACTTGATAAAGTGACTAAAGAAGATATTGAAAAGTACCTTGACGGTAGGAAAAAAGAAAAACCAAAGGAAAATGCTAGCGGAAAGACTGCAGAATCTGAAACCTTTGAAAACGTTGTAGCATCTCCTTCAACTAAGAAGTACGCTCTGAACAAAGGCGTAAACATACAAGAAGTCGAAGGAACAGGCCCTGGCGGAAGAATTGAAAAAGACGATATCGATAAATTCCTTAAAAACTCTTCAGAAGAAGATGGAGAAGTCGTAAGAGAAAAAGAGTCAAAAGCTCCGGTCGGAAGGGTCGATTTCAGAAAACCTGATCTCTCAGACTACGATTTCAAAAAATACGGAAAAGTTGAGAAAGAATCAGTTTCCAGCATAAGAAGAGCTATTACAAAGAACATGGTGGAATCAAAGTACACCGCGCCTCATGTAACAGTTACAAGAGAAGTGCAGGTTTCAGAGCTCTGGGACATCAAGAACAGAAAGAAAAAACATGCTGAAGAGAAAAATGTTAAATTAACACTGACACCTTTTATCGCAAAAGCTGTGCTTGGCGCTCTTATGAAGTATCCTTACATGAACTCCTCTTATGATGAAGAGAAAGGAGAAATCATTAAAAAGAAGTTTTACAACCTTGGAATAGCTGTAGCAACAAAGGAAGGCTTGAAAGTTCCTGTAATCAAGGAAGCCGACAACAAAACTATTTTAGAGCTTGGAAAAGAGATCAACAGTCTTGCTGAAAAAGCTAGAGAAGGAGGTTTAAAGCTTGACGAAATAAGAGGATCTACTTTCAGCATCACCAACTGGGGATCTATAGGAGGAGAGTACGGAACCCCGGTTATCAACTTTCCTGATGTAGGTATTTTAGGTATAGGAAGGGTTAAAGAAAAACCGGTTGCCAAAAACGGTGAAGTCAGCATTGAAAAAGTTCTTCCATTATCACTTACATTCGACCATAGAATAATCGATGGAGCTTATGCAGCAAGGTTTATCGAATCGATTTCAAAACATCTGGAAGACTCAGAACTACTTTTGATAGAGGATTGAGGTGTTAAAATGGTAGTAGGAGATATAACAGAATCTACTGATGTTGTGGTTGTCGGTGGAGGTCCGGGAGGATACGTTGCAGCTATTAAATTAGCTCAGTACGGTAGAGATGTAACTCTTGTAGAAAAAGATGAGCTCGGAGGTATTTGTCTAAACCATGGGTGTATCCCTTCTAAAGCGTTGATACACGCAGGAGATGTTTTACAAGAAGTAAAAGATTTTGAAGGCTTTGAACAGTTAAGCATAGAGAAAAACCACGAAAAGATACAGGAATGGAAAGAAAAAGTTGTGAACAAGCTTACCTCAGGAGTAGAACTTTTAGAGGAAAAAAACGGAGTTAACATTGTTAAAGGAACAGCCAGGTTTAAAGGAAAACACAGGCTCCATGTAAACGATGAAGAGTCTTCTAAAACCTTTGATTTTAACAAGTGTGTTTTAGCAACAGGATCCTCCCCTATCGAGATACCTGGGATAGAGTTCTCTAAAAAGGACGTGATAAGTTCTAAAGAAGCTTTAAAACTTGAAAAAATACCTGAAAAACTAGTTATTGTAGGCGGAGGATATATAGGGATGGAGCTAGGTACTGCTTACAGAAAATTAGGTTCAAAAGTAACTATTATCGAAGCAGAAGATACAGTCCTCCCAAGAATTCATGGAAAAGCTGTTAAGCAGGTTAAAAAAAGAGCAGAAGACCTCGGTATCAAGATTAAAGAAGGAGAAAAAGCAGAAGAAGTGGTAGATAAGAAAGGAGTGACTTTTCTAAAGACAAACCTTTCACAGTACCCGGCAGACAAAGTTTTAGTAGCAGTTGGTAGAACTCCTGATACAAGCCTTGTTAAACCTGATAAAGCAGGAGTTGAGTTAGACGACAAAGGGTTTATCAAAACGGATGAACAGATGAGGACATCTAACAAAAACATCTACGCAATAGGAGACGTAGCAGGCGAGCCAGTACTTGCCCATAACGCTATGCATGAGGCCAAAGTAGCTGCTAAAAACATAACAGGAAAAACCTCCTTTGTATCAAGACAAGCAAAACCTTACGTGGTTTACACAGATCCAGAAATAGCTCAGACCGGTTTAACCGAGGAAGAAGCTGAAGAGAAAGACTTTGATATCAAAAAAGGGTTCTTTTCATTCGGTGCTAACGGTAGAGCGATGACTATGGACTTCAAAAAAGGCTTTGTAGAGCTTTTATCTGATGAAAAAACAGGCGTAGTTTTAGGAGGAACAGTCTGTGGACCTAACGCATCAGAGCTTATTTCAGAGATATCTTTGGCTGTTGAAACAGGATGCCTTGTGGAAGATCTTTCACTAACTCTACACCCTCATCCAACACTTTCCGAAGCAGTTTTAGAAGCAGCAGAAGACGTGGAAGATGACTCGCCACACAAGTACAAATGAATTAAAAGTATCGGTCCTGAAATAAGTTACACATGAAAAAGCTTGTTAAAAACAGTCTAGGAGTTTTTGTCTTAGAGGACGGTAAAGTCGTTGATTACAAAGAGTTCAGCCACGGATTACCGGAACTAGTCAAAAAACTTTCTAAAAAAACAGAGGAAGAAGAGTACTTTGAAGAAAAGTACGGATCTCTTGAAAGAACTGTCGTAGATATAGAACAACTTAATGAAAAAATAGGAACTGTTTTAGAAAAAGACGAGCTTTACAGTTTAGTCAAAAAAGTTGGAACAGAGTATACAAGACAGGAGATTAAATCAGCACAGGAACACGACCAAATACTTATTCAAGCTGTTAGAAGGCTTTCAGAACTTGAAAAAGAGCTTAACAAAAAAACTGAGCGATTAAAGGCCTGGTACTCATTATACTTCCCCGAGCTTGAAAACAATACTAAGAACAATGAAGAGTACCTAGAAAAAGTTTTAGACATTTTTTATAGAAAAGATATTATTGAGGAATTAGACTTAGAGAAATCAACAGGTTTAGAACTTGATGACCAAGATTTAAGACTTCTAAAAACTTTTTCAGAATCCGTTAAAAGAGGTTTTGAAGAAAAAGAAAGTTTAGAAAAATACGTTGAAAACCTTGCTAAAAGAATAATACCTAATATTTCAGCAGTTTTAGGAGAAGTTGTCGCTGCAAAACTTGTTTCAGAAGCAGGATCTCTTAAAAAGTTTGCTAGAATGCCTTCATCCACCGTACAGGTGTTAGGAGCTGAAAAAGCTCTTTTCCGACATATGAAAGGAGAAGGATCCGCTCCTAAGCACGGCACAATATTTTTACATCCTTGTATAAGTAGCTTACCTAACAACAAGAGAGGTAAGATGGCCAGATACCTTTCAAACAAAGCAGTTTTAGCAGGACGGCTTGATATGTACAACGGAGAGTTTAAAGGAGACGAGTACCGTGAAGAAGTGGATAAAAAGTATGAAGAGCTTAAGAGGAGTTAATATGGAAGAGATAATGGAGAATATCTGGAAAAGCGGTGAAGTAATTTATACGAAAAACCTTTGCCCCGGACAGAAGGTATATGGAGAGAAAAGTTTTTCCAGGGATGGAGAATCCTTTAGAGAGTGGGAGCCAAGGCGTTCAAAGCTTGGAGCAGCTATTATGAAAGGTTTAAGAGAGACAGAGATAAAGAAAGATTCAAAAGTACTTTATCTAGGAGCAGCTTCAGGAACCACTATTTCACATGTTTCAGATATTGTCGAAACCGGTTTTGTATATGGCGTAGAGTACTCTAAGAAAGTTGTAACAGATCTATTACACGTTGCTAAAGAAAGAAAAAACCTTTGCCCTATCCTAGGAGATGCTAGAAAGCCTGAAGAGTACGAGAACATTGTAAGCACGGTAGACATACTTTTCCAAGATGTTGCACAGCCGGACCAAGTAAAGATTTTCAAGAAAAACTTTGACAAATTCGTTAAAGAGGGTGGAAAAGGGATACTGGCCGTAAAATCTCAGTCAATTTCTTCTTCAAAACCGAAAAAAGAAGTATTCGAAGAACAGGAAGAAAAACTGTTGGAAACTTTCAAAATCGTATGGAAAGATAATTTAGAGCCTTACGAAAAAGACCACATGGTTTATGTAATTGAAAAGAAGTGAAAATTACTCCAAAGCTTCTCCATCAACGTTTAAAACAACTACGTCTACTTCTCTATCAGTTAAAGCGTTTAAACTTCTTTCAAGTTCCGAGCCTGTTACTTCAGCATTAACAGCGTATATCTCAACATTTACTTGATGGCTTGAAACCTCTACCTCTTTACTGATAACGTTGTTGGAAAACCTTGAATTAATCTCAGACTCTATTTCGTTGCTTAAAGAAGTAGTGTTAAAGTTCTGTACCGTTAAATAACCTACAACAAAAGCTACAAGAACTATTGAAAGAGCAGAAATAACAACGGCTTGTTTGAACTTTTCCTTTGAAACCTTTTTACGGTAGTACGTTGATGGGGACACGCCTGAAACTTTGAAAGTTATAGATCCTGCTAAAATCAGAGCAGATATGTTAGTAACTATGATTATCAAAGCTTTTAGAAACGTATTAAAAGCGCCTATAGAAAGCGCTATACCGGATACAGCTGCAGGAGGTACTAAAGCAATTGCTACTGCAACACCTGCTAACTGTTCTTTATTTCCAGAAACAAATGTAAGTGCGGATGCTGAACCAACGAATAATGATAAAGGAATAGTCGTTACGTGAGGGTTTGCTATTAGCTCCATCAACGCATTTACTTCATTAAATCCTGGTTTAGGAATGATGAAAGCTACAAACATAGTTATTAACACTCCTATCAACGCATTTATCATACTATCGCGGATAATCCGTTTATCCCCTATCACTAAGCCAAAAGAAGTGGAGATGAACGGTCCTAGAAGAGGTGCTATAACCATTGCTCCTACAACTATCATAACATTAGAAACCATCACTCCGAAAACCGCAATACCTGCTGAAAGAGCGATAAGTATCCACGAGTACCAGTCAAAAGTTGAAAACGTAAGCGCCTTAGAGTACATCTCCTGAATAGAAAGCCTGGAAGACGCGTTCTCCATCTTCTTCCCTTTCTCAATCTTTGCAGACTCCTCTATTATCTCAACAGTAAGCTCGCCCTTGTTGATTTCTTTAATATGCCTTACTTTTTCAACAGCATCATCTATATCATCCGGTTCAAGAATTAGATTGAACTCAACAAACTCTTTATCCTTTTTCTCAACTTCTGTAGAAGTTATGTCCTTAGAAAACTCCTCAAGAATTTCCTTGACCTCTTTTCTACTGTTTTCTGGAGCCGTTACTTTGAGCCTTCTCATTGTTATACCTTTAGTACTCTTTTAATAAAAAAACCGGATTACTTGACATCCGGCAGGTTATCTAACACATTTCTCTTAAACATATCAACAAACTCAGCATCCATAGAAGCTCCAGCAGCCTTTCTATGGCCTCCGGCCTCCGCACCTTCATTAACATTTTCAGGTAAAGATTTTTCTAAAACCTCTCCAAGATCCACTCTTCCTGACTGACACCTTGAAGAAACACTTACCTCATCACCATGGAGTCTGAAAGTGACAAAAATCCATTCATCATCTTCAACAGATACCTGTGTAGCTAAAGAAGAGTTAATATGGAACGGAGATTCAAAAGCGAAGAAAACGATTTTTTTATCCTCAAAAATCTCTTTCTCCTTATCAAAATTCTCTTTAACCCTTTCTATCTCATTGCTTACAGCCTCATAACTTTTGTAAAGCTCTTTATAATCTTCAGAGCTTTCAATATACTTTAAACCTCTTACCTCTGTTAAGACCTTGAAAGCAAGTTTTGAACACCGATCAGTATCCTTATACGGCTTTACGTTCATTACAGAGCTGTAAGTTCCGTACCTGCAGTTTTTAGCAAGGCTGTGTTGATCAATGTTAGCAGGGAAGTAGTTAGGGTAAAGTCTTTTTAACTTTTCAAACAAGTCCATCGCCTGGTGAGTTCCAAAGTCTTGGATTATCCCTAACCCTGCTATCCAGTCCAAATCCATACCAAACTCTTTAGAAATATCGTTACAAAGCTTTGAAGCCGGAATATAAATATTAGGATTTTCCTTTCTAGGATTCACTAATACCCCTTTCTCAGGGTTTCTATCAAAGCCGTGGTGATCTATTACAAGAACATCAACACCGAACTCATCGTTTAACTCAGCTACTTTATCAGCAGGTACGCTTATATCGACAACTATTAATTTAGTGATTTTTTCATCAACAATAACCTGTTTAGCGCCTTCTCCTACTTTGTGTTTCCTGTCTTTAGGCACCATTACATGGTCAGCTCCTCTCCCTCTTACTTCCTCAATAATCTTAGAAACAATTGCAGAAGAGCTTGAGCCATCCATATCCCAGTGGTTTACTATCAAAACCTTGTCGTCTTTATTAATCCCTTTCAGATACTCAACAGCGTCTTTATACATTATTTTTCCTCACATATCTCCCTTACAACAGAGTTCTCATCAACTATGAAGCGAGGATCGATCTTCAACATTTTACTACGGCCTCCTCCACCTCCATAAACAGTTCTTTTCTCAACAACTTTTTCGTCAACTAATTTGTCAAGACCTGTTCCAACAGGAGGAACGTTCCCAACAGAAAAACCTGTTACATTTTCAACTTCCTTAGGAGAAGCTAACTCAACAGATTCAGCTTCCAAAACTTCTTTTATTTTATCTAAATCAGCTCTTTTCTTACCTCTTAAAACAACAAGGTAGAAATTTTCATCAGCCTCAACAACCAGGCTCTTAATTATATTTTCTTCAGAAGTGTTCAATGAACTAGCAGCCTGAGATACTGTCTGTGTTTTTCCGTTTAACTCTAAAATCTCAGCCTCCATGTTTTCTAACTCTATAAACTGTTGTAAACTTTCAACCATTTTAACCACTACTTCACTCTTTTCCTACTTTTTCGAAAGAAAACTTTATCTTTCTTCCTTTAAACTCGACACTGTTTGAATGTTTGTAACTTGTCGCACCGAAACTTATTTCACCAACATTAACCCTTTCCTTAACCTTGTCAACATTGTTTTTAACAGGGGCGACATCTCCTTCAAAGCTGATATCAACTACATCCTCAACCTCGAACTCATTGTCCTTCCTTTCCTGCTGTATAGCCCTGATTATCTCACTTACAAACGCTCTGTCCTTTATGGTGTTAGACATATGTAGGTCAAGGTATATCCGTCCTTTGCTGAACCCTGTTCCACCAACAGTTTCAGAAGTTGTTTTAAACACTTCAACATCCTCTTCTTCTAACTCGTATCCGTCTACCTTCAAAGCCCCTGTCTCAACTAGCTGATCGATTTCCTCGTGTTCAATCTCTTCAACAATCTTAGCCACTTTATCAGCATCAGCTCCGAACTTAGGGCCTATACTTGAGTAATCAGGTTTAGCCTCTAACGAAGTAGAGACTTCACCAAACTCTAACACATCTATGTTACCCATCTTTTTGATGATTTCTTCAAAACCTGTTAAAGCGTACTTAGTTTCATCGTCAGATGAGATAACAATCTTTTTGACAGGCCACCTTAGACTGTACTGGTTTTCGTCCCTGATTTTTACAGCTTTGTCTACAACCTCCCTCACTATCTCCATAGACTCTTCTAACTCATCGTTAATCCTTTTTTCCTCAGATTCAGGGTAAGACTCCATGTGTACAGACTCTTTGTCACCGTTTATATCCTGGTAGACTTTTTCAGCCGTATAAGGTGCTATCGGTGCTAAAACAAGGTTAACCTGGTTTAAAACCTGGTAAAGAGTCCATGAAGCAGCTTTATTTCCTTTTTTAATCCTGTCCCTAACTACTTTAACGTACCATCTGGATAAATCGTTTAAGATAAACTTCTCAACCTTCCTAGCGAACTCATGGAACCTGCTCTCCTCCATTAAGTATTCAACCGAGTCAACCAAGTTGTTAAGCCTTGAAAGAACCCATTTATCCTCTTTCTTAAGCTTTTTAGGTTTCTTAACTTCTTCAACATACGTGTTGAAAAACTCTTTAGTGTTGTAGTATACAGAAAACATCCTGTATATCTCATCACATATCTCCGTTTCATCGTACTTAGTCTGCTCCCAAGGCGCCGCTACCCACATAGAGTAAAACCTAGGGATATCTGCTCCGTACTTTTCAACCTGTTCAGCAGGATCTATAACGTTTCCAAGAGATTTGGACATCTTTTTACCGTTTTCATCCAATACGTGGCCCTGGAACAGTACTTCGCTGAACTGAGCTTCATCGAAACCAAGTATTCCGCAGAACATAAGAGAGTAAAACCATCCTCTTATCTGGTCCGAAGCTTCTGTAATATAATCGATAGGGAATCTATCCTCAGGAACTTCTTCGAAAGGATAATGCATAGAGGCGAAAGGCGCGCATCCGGAGTCGAACCATACGTCTAGTATATCTTTAACCCTTTCAAAACGTCCTCCGCACTCACAGTCCCAAGAAATCTTGTCAACCACGTGTTTATGCGGATCGAAGTCTTCAGGAAGCTCTCCAGCAAAGCTTTCAAGCTCTTCATAACTTCCTACAACAGTTTTTTCGCCGCATCCGTCACAAACCCATATTGGGATGGGCGCTCCCCAGTAGTTCTGCCTTGAGATACACCAGTCAGGGCTTTTCTCAACAAAGTTATCGAACCTTTTCTGTACATGGTCAGGAACCCATTTAGTTGATTCGTTCTCCTCAAGTATTCTCTCCTTAACCCTTTCATTATCTATAAACCACTGGTCTTCAGCTCTGTAAACTAGTTTAGTCTTACATCTCCAGCAGTGAGGGTATTCGTGTTTAAACGTTTCATTATGGAACAACAGATCTTTTTTCTCAAGTCTTTGGAGAACCTCTTCCTCAGCATCGAATACATAATCTCCTTCGAACACGCCTGCTTCCTCCGTATAGACTCCTTCCTTGTCAACAGGAGAGTATACAGGAATACCTATCTTAACAGCCTCTTCATAATCCTCTTGACCGTGTCCTGAAGCAGCGTGAACAAGCCCTGTTCCTTCTTCAAGAGTTACAATCTCTTCAGAAACCTGAACCCTGTGAACCTTGTTACTACTGTTCATCTCAGCTTGTCTAGGTATTTCCTCAAGGAAAGGATGCATATACTTCTTACCCTGGATCTGAACTCCTTTGAAAGTCCCAGCAATTTCGTAATCCTCTTCAGAGTAACCTGCTTTTTCCATAACTCTGTCAACAAGCTGATTAGCAATTATCAGTACTTCTCCAACAACCTTCACCCTGGCATAGTCGTAATCAGGGTTTACAAAGATAGCCATGTTAGCAGGTACAGTCCAAGGAGTTGTCGTCCAGATAACAAGACTTTCTTCCCGGTTAGCTAAAGGGAACTTAACAAATATTGCGTTGTCCTCAACCTCTCGGTACTCATCAGTAACCTCATAACCTGATAGAGAAGTCTGACACCTTGGACACCAGTGAACAGGTTTTTTAGCTTGGAACAGCAGTCCTTGCTCATCCGCTTTCTTAACAAGCCACCACTCGCTCTCAATATAATCATTAGTAAAGGTTAGGTAAGGCTTGTCAAAGTCCTGCCAGATAGCTAGATCCGACATAACTCCTTTCCAAAGGTCTTGAGCAGAAGTAGCTCTCTTCCTACATTCACATATAAACTCTTCAGCCGATATCTTGGTACCTATGTCATTCTTATTCTCAATTCCTAACTCTTCCTCAGTCGCTAACTCATTAGGCAGGCCGTGTGTATCAAAACCTGCTTGATCCCATACATCGTAGCCCTGCATCTGTCTGAACCTAAGCACAGTATCTTTAATGACTTTTCCCTGCATATGTCCTACGTGGGGAGCTCCGTTCAAGTATGGAGGCCCATCGATTAAAATAAACTCTTCATTACCCTCTGTAGCTTCTCTGACTTTGTCAACTATGTTGTTCTCCTTCCAGTATTTAGATATTTCCGACTGTATTTGCTTAGGTTCAAAAGACATTGGTACCAACTCTTCAAAAATAAGTATTCAACCTTTAAGTTTTTGACCTTAACTCTTTTTTAGGCCACGGTTTAAAAAACCTTTTCAAGAACTTCCTCCTTAGAAAGCCTATTCTCCTTTAAAACCTCTTTATCAAGCTCTCTAAGAGTTTTACAAGACTCAACCATTTCTTCATAAAACTCCTGACGATTATAAGGCAGTAAACGGTCGTAAACCTTTTTCTCGTAAAGAGGTAGCACTCCTGGAAACGTTTTGAAAAACTCTTTCCAAGAAACACCGTTAACATCTTCAAAAAACAGGAGATCGTGGTCTAAGAGATGTTCAGTAGGGAACTCTCCGTTGAAAAACTTTTCAACAACTTCGTCTTCTAAAACCCCTGCAAAATCAAGTTTTGTAGGTAGACAGCAGTGTAGATCAAGTTCTGAGACAACAGGGACACTGAACTTTTCAGATACCTTCCTAATATCTAGACTTTTCCTAAAAGGATTTATAGCAGAGACAAATTCTTCAAAATCTAGTTCAAATACTCCGGTGAAAAAGTCGTGAATCCTTCTTCCTTTTCCATGAGCAAAAAAGTTGAAAAACGGAGTGTAAGCCGCCCCTATCCCTACAGCGGCCAGAATACCTCTTTCACCACACTCTTCATAAAACTCCTCAATAACGTTGTCAGAAAGCTTGTAGTGTGGAGTAAACAAGTGAGCAGGCATAGCCCATTTGGAAGTTTCCGCAGCATCCATCAACTCTTCAAAAGAGATGTTTTTGTACACTTTTTCATCATCTATAGGTAGGCCGCAGAGAAGAAAGTGTTTGTTATACCTTTCTACAGAACACTCAACAGAGTTGATAACCACAGCTCTTCTACCCTCTACTTCAAAACAAACAAATCTTTCAAACCTTTCAAAAAAACCGCCTAACTCATCAACCCTTTCTTCTAACTGATTAAAAAGATCAGGACCACTACCCCAGTGTTCGGTAACGTTGAAAACCACGTCTATATCTTTATCCAGGTTTTCAAGAAAAACAAGTAAATCAATGGTATGGTTGTGGTCTCCGTAGTTCCAAACCCCTTCTAACGAATCCATCATCTCGTTAGACTTCTCAGTATGTATATGGTTTACAAAAATAGCGGTCATACTATCAGCACTCTACCCTAATACTATGTTACAAATCTTTAAAATAACCGTTCAAGAATAGTGAAAACGACCAAAAACATATTATATTTACTACACGATAATACAAATAGATGGTTCGAAAAAGGATTTCTCTTACATTAGACGAAGAAACAGTGAATCAAGTAGATAAAGAAAAGAACAGACAAGGCTTTTCCAACCGTTCAAGAGCTGTTGAAAGCTTTTTAAACGAATACCTTGATGCTAAAACGATTAATACAGCAGTTATTTTATGCGGAGGAGATAAGAAAGAAGTTAGCTGTCTTAAATCCTTTGATGAAAAACCAGTACTGTTACATAAAGTACAACACCTTATAGATTACGGTGTTAAAAAAATTATTTTAGCAACTAACAAAAATAATAAAGCAGTTAACAAAGTTTTAGAAGAATTTGATGATGTAGACGTTAAAATTTCGAAAGAAGAACGGCCTCTAGGTACCGCCGGCTGTTTAAGGAAATTTAAAGAGGATTTAAAAGAGACTTTCATCCTTACTAACGGAGATGTTATCTGTAAAGTAGATATTGAAGATATGTTGAACCAGCACAGAGAAAACAACACAGTAGCAACAATGGCTTTAACAACTATCACAGAAGCAAAAAATTATGGAGTAGTTAGGCTGAAAGGAAATAAAGCAGTTAGCTTTGAAGAAAAACCAGAAGAACCAGGTTCAAAGCTTATTAACGCAGGTTTTTATGTTTTAGAGCCCGAAATAATGGATTATATTTTGAAAGAAGACAAAGAGCTTGTAGCGATAGAAGATATTTTCAAACATTTCTCAGCCGATGGAAAGCTCGATGGATACGTCTACGAAGGCGAGTGGCACGACGTAGGCAACAATTAACAAAAGGTTTTAACATATGGATAAAGATGCACAGATTTTCGACGACAGAATAGCTAAACAAGCAGAAAAAGGAGACTTTGTTTTAGCAGTAGTCACCTCAACAAAACCAGATTTCTACAAACAAGCACCTGTAATAGAATCAGCTGAAAGCTTTGATGCGCCTTGTTTCGTGATGCATACAGGACAGCACCACGACGATCTTTTAGGACATGGTTTGAAAGAGTACAGTATAGAAAACAAGATAGGCGCAAACCTAAATATTAGAGGAGGACTCAGCCAAAAAACAGCTGAGATAGTTTTAAAGGTGGAAAAAGTTGCTAAACACTTGGAGAAAAATTATCCGGACAAGAAAGTTCTACCTATAGTCCACGGAGACACGATGGCAGCAGGTATCGTGCCACAAGCATGGATGTTCGCCACTAACCAAAAAACCGCTCACAACGAAGCAGGTCTTAGAGGTATGGCGCCTGACATGAAAAAACACGGCAACATCCCAGAGTTTGTAAACCACCAGTTCAACAGCGAATGGAGCATAGAAAGAAACGAACCCTTCCCTGAACAGTTCAACACTTTCGTAGGTTCGGCAGCGTCACAGTACTTTTTCGCACCTACTGAGTTGAACAAAAGCCACCTCATTAACGAAGGATACCATGAAGAATCAGGAGGCAGGAACAACATACCTGTTGTAGGGAACTCAGTTGTAGACTCTATAGAGAAAAAAACCAACCAGAAACTGGAAGAATCAATCTTCGACATATACCCTATACTAGAAGAAAGAGATGATTGGATAAGAATAGACATCCATAGAAGAGCAAACCTTCAGCCAGGAAGGTTCCAAGCTATAATACAAGCCATAGTTGAACTTGTAGAAGAAGGATACAACGTCAACTTTGTGGAGATGAACGCTACAAAGAAAGCTTTAGAAGCATATGATTTAAGACAGAAAATTGAAAACCTTGATAAAAGACATGATAACTTCTTATTTACCGGTTTATGGAAAAAACATGCACATGTCTACGAGTTTCTCAAATCAGGACAATGTTTTGCCGAACTAACAGACTCAGGCAGTATGCAGGAAGAACTAAACCATATAGAGGAAACACTGTGTTTAACAGCAAGATTCAATACAGACCGGCCAGAAACCGTGTTTGAAGCCAATACAAACCTTCTAGTGCCTCCTATATCAGGTAAGTACATGAAAGAGATGGTTAACCACATCTACAACAGCCCAGAACTACAGAAAAAGATGAGAAACGGTAAGAAACTTTACGGAAGTGAAGTAGGAACAAAGATCATGAATTTTTTAATCCAGCAGTACGACAGAGATCTTTTTGAATGGACAAGCGACCGACAAGGATTCCATAGAAAGAAAATGACCAAGTTCAAGTACCTTTGAAAAACAGTTTTTCCACCGGTATCAAAAAAGTATAAACATCGACTACTAAACTTACTTTATGGGTCAGAAAGACACGCCTTGGGGAGCGGAAGAAATTATTATAAAAACAGGTATAAAGGTTGAAAAAGACTTCGGCAACCTGGTTGTTAAAAAAACTGTTTTAGACTCCTCAGAAATCACAGAGCTTGAAAGACATAGAAGCGCTAATGTCGTCCTTTACGTCTTAAAAGGCGCAGTAAATATCAGAGTTGATGAAGATTTCTACGAACTTGAAAAAGGAGAAAGCCATTACATAGAGTCTAACCTACCTCACCAGATTGAAAACTTGGACGACGATGTTACAGAAGTTCTAAAAATAATTTTCCCATTTGAGAAAGGGGATATAGATATATTAGAGAACCCTTACGAAGATTGATCAGTAGAACTGATATCCTTTAAAACCATTTCAGAGTAGAAAAACCCTCCTACAAACATCGAAGTAACCGTTATTAGAGTCCTTGCTAAAACAAGGTATGAAGTGAATAATTCTCTAGGGACTCCTTGACTAGTGAAAAAAACGTATAAGACAGCTTCAACGCTTCCCAAACCAGAAGGGCTTAAAGGGATAGCTGAAACAAGAGACCAAATAATACATGCGAACATAGCAGTTACAAAAGAGAGATCCAAGCCTATTGCATTAAAAATCATAAAGGTCTTAATAGCATCAAAAAACCATATAACAACCGTTATACCTAGGAAATAAAACGTTTTATCCGTTTCAATATTATCTATAAAAGAAAACCTAATTTTACTGTAAAAATCCGACATTATAGGAAACTCTTCAAAGTAGTTGAAGAAAAAATAAACCCCTAAAAACCCTGCAAAAAATAAAGATAAAATTATAATATAAAACAGGAACTGGTCGAAAACAATTATAGCTAAAATTGAGAAATAAAGCGCTAGCACGAAAATATCGAATAAACGGTCTTTAACAACTAAAACAGAAGTATCGAGAATTCCATCATCAGATGAAAGGTATCCTCTGTAAAAATCCCCTGCTCTAGCCGGTACAAAGGAGTTTACAAAAAAGGAGATAAAGTATATCTTATAGCTTTTGAAAAAAGACAGGTTTCCGCCTTTCTCATTCAAAATTTCCTTCCACCTGTAGCTCTTTAAACCGGTTGTCACCATGAAAAAACATAGCCAAGCCCCTATAAACACCAAATTAACATTTAAAAGGTTTTCAACAACCATAGAAATGTCTAAGCCAGTGAAAACAATGTAAAACCCTCCAAAAACTATTAAAACACTTAAAACGTTTTTAAACACTTTTTTCCATTCCACAACCAACACATCCTATAAATTACAAAAACAAGACAAAAGCTAAACCAACAAAAAACAGCTCTACAAAGTACATTATTTGTACAAGACGTTTCTCCGTTACTTTTCCAGATCTCATAATTATATGGGTTAGAGAGTACACCTTGTCATGTTTTGGAGTTAAGGAGTTATCCTCCTCTAACTCACCTAAAGAACTTGCTTCAAACCTAGATCTAAGTTTAAGAAAGGCTTCAAAAATCCATGGAGTAAAAACAACCATAGCAAACCGTTGAACATTACCTATAATCGCTGAAGCAGCAATAACTGCACCGATAGAATAAGTTAAAGAATCACCAGGAAGTATTTCAGCAGGGTAGAAGTTGTAAAAAAGGAATGCTATTAATGAAGCCGACATTATCAGAGATAAAGCCGCTGCTTCTAAACCACCGTTTATTAATGCAAAAACACCTATAGAAAAAAGTGCTAAAGCTCCTATTCCTGCTTCTAATCCGTTCTGACCTGCTAACATGTTTGTTCCGTTAGAAACACATATAACACCTAAAGGAACTAGTAAAAGAGGGTAAAGTATTCCAAAGTCAACAGTTCCAATGAAAGGAAGCACCATACTTGACTGGCCTGCTCTAACAACCATTAAAGGAAGAGCTGCTGGTATAACGAACAAAGGCTTAACCCACCATTTTTCAAAACCTACAGAAAGCTGGCTCTCCTTCTTCACTTGTTCCTCCTGTTTTTTAACATGTATATCATCTATAAGGCCTATAAGACCGATAACAAGTACTGAGCTTAAAGCAGCTAATACAAAAGAAATGTTGATGCCTGACGAAAGGAACGTTTTCAAACCTAGGAATAAAGAGATGCCTACTAAAAATCCGAATAAAACAGGCACTCCTCCTGAAGTAGGTATCACAGGCCTATCCTTTTTCTGTTGGTCTATACCTACGATACCAGAAGACCTTAAGAAATCTTTAGAGAGAGGTATTAGCAGTAAAGTGGTTAAAAACCCTGTTAAAACTGATAAAGCGAGCATCCACAAAACTTTATCACCTCTCTATCTCCCAGATCTTGACATAGCTGTTGTCAAAAACTTTTTCTACAAAATCTATACCGTATCCATCCATCAAGTAAAGCCTTACAAGAGTATGGTCCATTATGTTAGGAGGGACTAAAACAGCTCTTTGAGCGCCAAAGTAAGGGTTTATAGCTACACATCCTCCGAAAGGCTCTCCTCCCATAACAGAGTCAGATATGCTTTCCTGTAAACCTCCTGTAGTTCCTTCATCAGTGAAGCTTACTAATCCGTCTTCAGTACAAACATTTGATACCTCTACCTGCATACCTCCAGACCTTATTATAGGAGCGTTGTCAGTATCAATACTTGCATCATTTCCTGCAATGTTTACAGGAAGTAAAAGCTCCATCTCAGGACCTAAATCATAATGTACAACGGTGCTTCCACCAACTTCAGACATTGCACAGCCAGTGATTTCATCGTACTGACAGTTTAGCTCATCCATATGGTCAAAATCAGTGTTAGACCTTTGAGATATCTGTGAAACAGCTGAGTACTTACCTATCATAGTAGCGTCCAGCATCACATAATCCGCACCGTACGAATCAAGCCAATCAGTATAATTCTCAGGGTTGCCGCTTGCGAAAAAGTCGGCTATAGGATAGTTAACCCTTTCAGTAACATTTTCATTAGTATAATGTCTATGGTTTCCTCCGTCAGCAATAGTAGGTCGCTCACCAAGAGACTGTGTCCAGTAACCGTAATCCCACCATGAAAGAACCACAGATCCTTCAGGTGTTTCCTCCCGCAAGAAATCAAATGCATCGTACCATGGCTGTTCAGGAGATCCAACAAGACCTTCAGATCTTACCATTACAGCTGAAACATTTACAACAACCATCACTACAACAAAGAGAACAGCTAAAATCTTAAACAAAGGTAGTCCTCCTACTTTTTCACGTACATCACCCCAGAACTTACAGCTCCTGACATACTCCCAAGACTTAGAGAGCCCGATACCAGCTATTAAAGCAGTAGGAGCTCCTGTAAGGATGAAAAGCCGTGTTCTCTGAGTTGCTCCGTAAACCGTTGAAGCCATCCATACAATTACTACAAGATAAGACCACTCAAAAGACACAGTGATTTTCTCACTGTCCTGGAACATCAAGAAAATTCCTTGAACAGCTCCAAGGCCGGCAGCCAAGAAAAGTTCATTCATAAATACAGACATAACAAATACT
>JALDAI010000014.1 GCA_022729285.1 Candidatus Nanoanaerosalina archaeon | reverse complement strand
GTATGTATAACCTCAGCATCCGAAACATACTCCTCTAGCTCATCCTCAGATACTTCCGGGGAAGAACCACCCATGTTTATAGCTAAAAATGCTATTATTGTGATTGTTATAACCGATCCGATCATCAATTTATGTACTTTGCTCTTATTCATCTTTTAACATCCTCCTACCATACCAGGCGCATCCTCTAAATTACTTGGATCCTGTCCAGCAACTTCTGCTCCAACCCTTGTCATATCCTGTGGGAAAAACGCTGCTTTCCAGTTCATAGCCTCTCTTAAAACCTCGCCGTCAGAGTAGTCAGTATCCCTCATTAACGTTAGTGTTACAGCAAGCATCGAAGGAAGGTGCGAACATCCGCAAAGCATTTCTCCGTTTTCATCAACAGCTTGAGCATCTAGACCGCAACAGTACTCACAAGATACTCCTTTAGGCTCAGCTACAAGATCCAGGTAACGGTTCCAGACTCGGATATGGTTGTTCTGTACATCCTCCTTGATCTCGTAGTAGTACTGTGAAAGGTACCGGTTCGACTGTTCCACCTCATCAAAGTTTGCTCCTCCTATCAGATCAGAGTACTCGGGCGTTCCGGAAACAAGTATCGTTTCTTGTACCTCCCTCTCATTTGTCGTTTCATCTAGTTCAGGGAAAACTGTCGCAACGGTCTGAGCCGTTGAACTAAGCTGATCAACTTCTTCCTCACTGATATCTATTTCAGATCCGGATACTTCTTGGTTAGAAGCCATACCTTGGTTTAAGCTGTCAGAAATATTCGATATGTTTACTTGGTTGAAAACAAGAACTAATGTAACTAAAGCTAACCCGCCTATCAACACCGTTTTTTCTAATAAATCTTTATCTTTAGTTTCTTCAAAACTTACGCCTATTTCTCCATTATTTTTTTGTTCCGACAAAATTACCACTCTTTACTTGATATATCCTATTATGATATAAGTTGTGTCTGTTTTATTTAAATCTTTTGAAAAAGGAAAAAAAGTTTACAGCTTTATCCTACGAAGTCTTAAAGAGTTCAAAACCACCGTGATAGAGGACAAAGCCATTGCACCAGCCGCAACAATAGGATGTAAAAGACCTAAAGAAGCTGCCGGTATAGCTAATGTGTTGTAACCGAAAGCCCATCCAAGGTTTTGTTTAATATTTCTCATGCTGCTTTCAGATATCTTGTAAGCATCAACAGCAGATCCTAGACCTCCTCTTACAAGTACTACATCAGAGCTTTCAATCGCTATATCGGTACCAGTACCTATGCTCATACCTACATCAGCCCTGGTTAAAGCAGGTGCATCGTTTATACCGTCACCAACCATACATACTTTACGGCCTTCTCTCTGTAGCTCACCTATCCTTTCAGACTTTCTGTCAGGAAGTACTTCAGCCTCAACATCATCTATCCCAACCTTGTCAGCTACAGCTCTCCCAACAACATAGTTGTCGCCCGTTAAAACAACCGTTTTCAGACCTTTCTGGTGGAAAAAGTTTACAGCTTCAACAGTACCCTCTTTTATACTATCGGATACAGCCAACATGCCTTTGATCTCAGAGCCATAAGCTAGTAGGAAAACTGTCTTACCTTTTTTCTGGAGCTCTTCAACTTTTCCACCGGTTTCATCAGAAACTTCAACCGATTTATCAGCCATCAGCTTTTTGTTACCTACTAAAACCTCTACTCCTCCTATATCTGCTTCAACTCCTTTACCTCTATGGTTCTCAAAGTTTTCCGTCTCAAACAGCTCGTATCCTCGTTCCCTGCTTTTCTCAACAACAGCATCAGCCAAAGGATGTTCACTGTTTTTCTCAACAGATGCGGCGTACTTCAAAACCTTTACCTCGTCCCAGTCGCCATCCAACGATTCTACATCGGTTACCTCAGGCATTCCTTTCGTAAGAGTGCCCGTCTTGTCAAATACAACGGTGTCAACTTCTTGTAGAGATTGTAGAGCATCACCTTTTCTGAACAAGACACCGTTCTCCGCAGCTTTACCCGTCCCAACCATCACTGAAGTCGGTGTAGCAAGACCTAGCGCGCAAGGACAGCTGATAACCATTACAGCGACACCCGCGAAAACCGCTAAACCAAGTCTACCGATTGTAGGATCTACCCATGGAATAAATGTCTCAGCGAAAGTTACAATCTCTATAAGAGATGTGTGGAAAAAGAACCACGCAAGAAACGTTACAACAGAAATAATTATGATTCCAGGTACAAACTTAGCCGTTACAGAGTCAGCAAGTGTCTGTACAGGTAGCTTTGATGCCTGTGCTTTTTCAACCATCTTTACAACCTGTGATAGGAAAGTTTCATCCCCTACCTTTGTAGCCTCAACTTTCAAAACACCGTCTTGGTTTATAGTAGCTCCTACAACCTCATCGCCCACATTCTTTTCAACAGGTACAGGCTCTCCCGATACCATTGATTCATCTACAAAAGATCTGCCTTCAACAACTTTTCCGTCAGTCGGGACTTTTTCACCCGGCTTAACAACCATCATATCGCCTTCAACAACCTCATCAAGAGAGATTTCAACCTCCTCACCTTCACGGATAACTCTTGCAGTATCCGCTTCAAGCTCCATAAGCTGTTTAATAGCGCTAGAAGCCTTTCCTTTAGCTTTCTCCTCAAGGTACTGGCCTAAAAGATGGAAGAATAGTATCATAGATGAAACCATGAAGAACTGAGGAGTATCTATAAAGAAGGATAGTATACCCGCAGAATAAGCCGCTACAACTCCTAAAGAAATCAGAGTCTCCATATTTATCGAACCGTTTTTTAGAGCAGCCAACGTTTTTTTATGTACAGTAGGCCATCCGACAATAAATGCTACAGGGAACGATACTATAGCCATCAAAGGCTTCGAAACGGATTCAGAAATCGGTGCGAAAGTAAGAACGAGGAGTAAAAGTACCCCGATCCATGCAGGAACTAAGAGTTTTTTCATTAAACCTGTATCATCGAAGCTTTCTTCTTCTTTCTCAGCTTTTTCAGGAGTATAACCTGCTTTTTCAACAAGCTTTCTTACTTCTCGAATATCCGTCCTTCCTTCAACGAACTCAACATAAACTTTTCCTGAGCCAAAGTTAACAGAAACATCTAAAAAGTCTGCTCCTCTTTTTAACACATATTCGATACTTTGTGCGCAGGAAGCGCATGTCATATCGGAAACTTTTAAAGTCAGCTTAGAAGTCTTTACAGAGTAACCTGCATTTCTAACAGTTTCTACGACTTTGTTGTCATCTAACTCATCTTTAAACTCTACAACTGTTCTTCCATCAGTAAAATTTGATTCAACAATTAATACATTATCTATCTTTTTAATAGCCTTCTCCACCGCACTTTTACAGGATGCGCAGGTCATCCCTTCCACTTTGTATAATTTTTCTCCCATGATTACGCCACCTATCCTATTTCGATATATATTTTTACTTTCCTGACTCACTCTTAAATAATTAACTAAAACCTCTTAAATCAGTTCGATAAATTAAAACATTATGCGGAAAAAAGCAGCGAAACAGTTCGTAAAGTTATCTCCAAAGGTTTCCTCCCATAAAGGTTATAAGTACTTTGTAAATTACACAGAAGAAGATTTTGGAAAAGTAGAGGAAACAGAAGAAAAACAGTGGAAACGGATCAAGAAGATTATTGAACACGCTTATGAAAACGTTACTTTCTACAGAGAAAAGTTCGATGAAGCAGGTATCAAGCCCGAAGATATAAAGGATAGAGAAGATTTTAGAAAAATCCCTATCACTACTAAAAAAGAGTTGAGAGAAAACTTTCCCGATAAACTTTTCGCGCAAAACTTTAGAGAGAAAGAAGTAAGGTTTACAAATACTTCAGGTACTACAGGACGTCCTACACTTCTTTTACAGGACAAAGAAGATGTTAACCGAAAATACGCTGCAAAATTAAGATCAAGAGAAGTTTATGGTACAGAAATAGGCGATAAAGTTGTTAGAGTAACGCCTAACGAGTGTCAACCGGCTAAAAAAGAGGGAGGCGGGATAAAAACGGTTCCAGACCATTTTAAAGAGCTTTTTAGGAACCCTGTAAACGGATTTTTCGCCATAGCCGAAAATTTTGTCAAAAAGTTTGTGCACAACAAGAAGGTTTTAGAACCCATAGGAGTTGATTCAACGAAAACTTTTGAAAAAGATGTTTTAGAAAGAATCGAGGAGATTAGAGAAGAAGAACCGGATATTCTTTCCATCTACCCTCTTTACGCATACCATTTAGCAAAGAAAATAGAGGAAGAAGAGTTAGACCCGCCGAAAGTTGGCTGTATCGATTTTACAGGAGGTTTAGTAACTTCCGAGATGAAGGATTTAATAGAGGAAGCTTTCCAGACCAAAACTTTTGAGAGCTACGGAGGCTGTGAGTTCGGGAGAGTCGGAGCAACGTGTATTGAAAACAGGGATAAACTCCATATAAACCAGTTACACGCCTATCTAGAGTTTGTTAAACCATGTGGAGAACCTGCGGAAGAAGGAGAGTTAGCTAATATTTTAACAACCGGTCTTTCATCCTTTGGTATGCCTCTGGTAAGGGTGGAGCACGGCGATGTAGGACGTTACTATTATGAAAGATGTTCCTGCGGAAGAGATACCAAAATGGTTAAAGTTGAGGGTAGGATACAGAGTATTTTAACAACTGAAAACGGTTTTGAACCTCCGGAAAAAGTTTACAACTTCTTCTTAAGCTGTGAAGGAGTTGATTTCTTCAGGTTGGAACAGAAAGAGGACGAAGCTGTTTTAAGATTGGTTACAAACAGTGAGTTTGACGAAGAAGAGGTTAAAGAGTTTGTAGGAGAGCTTTTAGGACAAGAAGTTGTTGTTGACCAGGTTGAAAAGTTGGACTCTGAGAACTCTAACAAGTATATGATGGTCTACTCAGAGATGCACCACAGCTTCAGACCAGAACAAGCAAGAGAGCATGATTCAGAGGTTAATTAACCTCTTTTTTATTTTTCTTCCCGAATCTGTAAAGACCGTAGATAAGCGCTGATGAGATAATCATGGTTAACCCTGAAAGCCTCATAAACCTTAGCTCTCTTTCAACAGGTTCCGACTCCATTAAAGAAGTTACAACTCCCTGTACAGCTTGAGTTAATCTGTCTTGTATCTGTGGTTCAACACCCATGTTTTCAACCGTGTTTTCCACAGCGAAGACCGTTCCGTGTTCAACAAAGGCTTGTGAGACAATCATAGTTATTCCAAAAATTATTAGGATGACCGACAACGTCTTGAAAGCGTTTATAGTCGGCTGTGTAAAGTAGAAAACCCCTAGTATAGAAACAGCGGCTAACAGAAATCCAATGTTTCTAGCGGTTTTAGAAGTATCTCTGAGATCGTTTATCTCCTCTCCGTGATCCTCTAAAACAACGTCTATCTCAGGCTGTACAGCGTGTCTGAAACCTTGTTCACTTATCTCCTCACAGCTGAAAAAGAACTCTCGGAAATCGTCTTCAAGCTCAGTACAGCTTTTATCCCCTTGTTCAATATCTTCGACAACGCCTTCCTCTATTTCCTCCTCAACATAATACTGTAAAACATCGGATGCAACAGTTGAAAACTCTTCCTCGCCCGTAAGGTTTACCGAAGAAACAGCTGCAAAGCCTACTGATAAAGAGATTATGAAAACCGTTGCTAAAACCTTAGCCGTTACTTTACCTAGATCCATAACTTTTTTTGGTTTTCTTTTATGTAAAAGTGTTTGTCAGTCATTTTAAAAACATAAAAGTGTCAGGACCCGAATAAGGGTTTAGGAAGGAAAATGGGAGAGATTGTTTCAAAAAACCAGTTTTTCGCGACAGCGGTTCTTTCACTGTTCGTTTTTGTAGTCTCAGTTATATCTCTTGTAGCTCAGATGAGAGCTGAAGACGTCACTTGTGGATGTGCTGTACCCACCTATATCTTTATACCTTTTACCGCAGCTATAGGACTGTTTACAGGTCTTTTATTCTACCAGCTATACTCCGATGGTTCGGATGGTAGGAAAGTTAGAGAAGCGGTTTTGAAAGCTCTAGGATCTGATGAAGAGAAGGTTATGGAAATGGTTTTTGGCGAAGGCAAGGTTGCTCAGTCAGAACTGGTTAGTTCAACGGATTTATCCAAGGTTAAGGTAAGCAGGTTGTTGAAAAAGATGGAGCAGAAAGGCTTTGTTAAGAAGACTGAGCACGGTAATACAAACATGGTTGAACCGGGTAAAAAGTTTGAAGATGTTCTGTAATGGGTTTTGAAAACTACTTCCTGACATTTATTGTTTTCATGGTTTTAGGATGGTTTATCGAGATAACCTATCGATCTTTTAAGTCCAAAAAGTTTTTCAACCCGGGTTTTCTCAGAGGACCTTACCTACCTATTTATGGTGTTGGAGGTCTTTTAGCGGACTTTTCATTTAGTTATACAAGCGAGTTATCTCTTTTAGGAGCTTTAACCGTTTTTATTGTGGGAGTTGGGTTGTTAGAGTACTTTACAGGAGTGTTTTTCAAAAGAGTGTTTAGGATTCGTCTGTGGGACTACACAGATAGAAGGTTTAATTTGGGAGGGCATATCTGTCTAAAGTTTATGTTTTACTGGTTCCTATTAGGACTGTTTTTCAAATACTTTTTACACCCTCTTTTTGAACAGTTAGTGTTAGGAGTTTCAATGTCCCGTCTACAAGTATTTTCTCTAGGACTGTTTTACGGAGTTTTCGTAGTAGACGTTGTACAGACGTTCGACGTAGCTTATAAGACAAGACAAGCCGTGTTCGAGTTCGGTGAAGCACATGTCGCTCCTAAGATTATAACGTTTAAACAGATATACAAAGAGACTAATGAACAGCTTAACAAAAAGATCAGAGAAGATCCGAAAGTTTCAGCTGTTAAAGGAGCTCTAATCTCGTTTACCCACTACTTCAGGCTTTCAAGAGATTTCCATGAAGACATAAGAGATGTTATAAGAGAAAAAGTTAAAGAAGTGAGCGAGAACGGTTTGAACGGTTCAAGAAAAAGTTAAATAACTCCGGCAACAGTTTTTGTAAGTATGTCAGATAAACAGCTTCTCTGCGACTTCCACATACATTCTTGTAACAGTGATGGAGACCAACCGATTTTAGATATTGTACACCTCTACGGTATGAACGGCTTCGATGTAATAGCTTTCACAGACCATTTCCCCGATTCTGAAACCGCTAAGAGGATAGAAGCTTTAGGTGTTGAGTTCCCTACTTTGAGAGAGGAAGAGCTCGAAAGCTACTTTGAAAAACTGAGAGAAGCAGGTGAAGTGGCCGAGGAACAGTACGGAATGTTAGTTATACCTGGTATAGAAGTTACCAACAACACAGAAAAGTTTCACATACTTGCTCTAGGAGTTGAGGAAAGGATTGATCCTGATAAGAGACCTGAAGAAATAATTGAGGAGATTAAGTCTAAAGGAGGAGTCGCTGTAGCATGTCACCCGGCAGACGATGTAACCGAGAGCCGTCACAGAGGTAACACTTATCTTTGGGACAACTTTGAGGAGTTGAAAGACAAGTTCGATGCCTGGGAAGTCGGTAACAGGGACGATCTTTTCCCTAACATCGGTAGGAAAAAAGTAAACTTTGTTGCCAACTCGGACATGCATAGAAAAGAGCATTTAAGCTCCTGGAAAACAGTTGTTGAAGCCGAGAAAAACGTTGAATCAGTGAAAGAAAGTATCAGAAAAGGTAGGACATCGATCACTTACTTTGATATATGATTTGAAACGTTTCATACCTCAAAAAAATGTTTGTTTCAAATTTTGAAACTAGGTTATAAAAACTGTTTCATACATAAGTTTAACCGGGTCGGATAAAATTATGGAAAGTAAACAGAGAATACTGGTTTTTGTCTTAATCGCTTTACTGGTAGCGACAGCAACACATATTGTTTCAGCTTTCGGACAGGACCAAGTTCCTGACGACGTTTTTTCTAATGAGAGCTACTACCACTACTTTTATGATGAACGGTGTCCTGTCTGTCAGGAACAAGAAAGGTTCCACCAAGAAGTTTTGAGAGAAGAGTTCCCGGACATTGAGATAAACAGTTACGATATAAGGGAATCAGGTTCCGATGAAAGGCTTGAACAGCTTTCTGAAAAGTACGGCTTCGAAGTTGAAAGACAAGTAGTTCCTATGACAGTTGTAGGAGGTAATCTCTACACAGGGTTTAGTGAACAAGACGGACAAGAGATTTTGGAGAACGTCCGAGCGATCGAAAGAGGAGAAGAGTTTGAAAGAGAACAGGACCGTTTTGTAACAGAACTACCGTTTTTCGGAAGGGTAGATATCCGTTCAGTAAATCTACCAGTTCTAGGAGAAACAGATCTAACAGATTCTGTTATGGTGCCTTTTCTAGGAGTTCTACTAGGTACTTTAGACGGTTTCAACGTCTGTAGTATCGGAGCTTTGTTGTTGATTCTTGGTATAGTGTTAAAACTTGGTTCCCGTAAAAAAATACTTGCTTACGGAGGAGCGTTTATTTTTACAACAGTAGCCGTTTACGGAGTTCTCTTCTTCACTTTCTATGGAGCGGTATCCCAGTTATTTGGCTACTTCGGTGTTATCGAAAGTTTGATAGCTTTCGCAGCGTTTTTCGCAGGATTAATGGCTTTCAGCGATTTCCTGAAGTTTTACAAGCACGGACCTACTTGTGAAACAACTTCCTCAAAGTTTATCTCAGATATAAGGGTTAAAGTAACAAAAGTTTTGAAAAACCCTAAAGCAGGTTTAACAAGTACTTTAGGAGCGATAATGCTTTTCGCAGCAGCAATGGTTGTTGTAGAGCTTCCTTGTTCAGCCGGTTTTCCTGCTACTTACTCAATGGTTTTAGGAAGTCTACAAATCCCGTTTTACCTCTCCGCAATCTACATAATTATCTACCTGTTCTTTTACATGTTGATAGAGCTTATAATTTTTACAGGAGCTGTTATAAGTAAGGAAATATGGTTCAGCCAGGACAAAGCGGTTACATGGCTTACACTTATAGCTGCATTGATCCTTTTAGGACTTGGAACGTATTATTCAAACATTCTGTCCCTTATAATTTAGGAGGTATATTTTATGGAGTTTAAAGAAGTAAAGAGTAAAAATGAGTTCAAAGAAGCGTTAGAAGAATCCGAGAAAAAACCGGTTTTAGTAGATTTTTGGGCCGAATGGTGTCTGCCCTGTAAACGTCTTGGGAAAGAGTTAGAAAAAGTTGAAGGATTTGGAACCGTTTTGTACAAGATCAACATCGATGAGATGAACGATCTAGCTCAAGAACTACAGGTGAGGAATATACCGCATGTTAAACTTTACAAAGATGGGAAAGAAGCTGACTCTTTTTCAGGTGTTAAGAAATCTGATGAGGTGGTTGACTGGATCGAAGAAAGGGTATAACAGCGTTATACTTTTTTTGATAAGTTTAAAACATCAAATTATATTTTCTAGCTCTTTGTAAGCCTCTTCAAGGTTTTTACCGTATGCTAGGATGCCTTCCCTGTGGCCTCCCATAACTATCAATCCTTTTCTTCCACCGACTTTTTTAGCGGTTTCTTCAGCTATCATCGGAGTACCGTACTCGGCTTCTTTAGGAGTTGTACGAAGGTCTCCAAAATACTTTTCCCACAGCTTTTCAGAGTGTATATGGATTACAGCTCCGATACTAGGGTTTTCTTTGTATATAGAAGCGTGTGTCAGTGATTCGGACGAAGCGACTTTTTCGCCTTTACAGAAAAGCTCGTTGTTTTCTATACTGTAACGGTAAACATAGGAGTAGTCCTCCGCGGATAATTTCTTTTTACCGCCTGTAGCAGTAGCAGTAACCAAGAAACCTTCTTTAAACCTTTTGCTAATGTTTCCGAAACCTACGCCGTTTTCTTTCATCCCTATAAGGTTCTTTTTTCTCAGTTTTTCTCTAAAACGGTTTAAATCTTCCACATCTTCTTCTTTTATTTTACCTGACTTCTTTAGATGTGTTTCAAACTTTACATAGCCGTCTTCCATGTATATAAAAAAATATTTAATCGTTTAAAACTTTTTTCTTAACATGGAGAACTTGGAAGCCGTACTTTTTGATTTAGACGGGACACTTTACGACTACAACAAGTGTCATGAAAAAGGGTTAGAGTCCGCTTACGAGTACATGGAGGGAAAATACGACATTCCTTACGACAAGTTTATCGATCTTTACAGGAAAGCAAGGTTTGAAAACCATAAAGAGCTTGTTGGTTCTTCATCATCCCACAACCGTATCCACTACTTTAAAAGACTTTTGAAACTGTATAACAGTAAATTTAAAAGCGACGTTGTTTTAGATCTTTACAAAGCTTATTATAAAGGGTTTTTTGATGGTATAACTACTTTTAAAGGTGTTGAAGAGCTTTTTGAAGAACTTGTTGATAAGGGTATAAGTATAGGAGTTGTTACCAACCTTAACTCCAGGATACAGATCGAGAAGATCGATAAGTTAGGTTTGTCAAGCTTTGTAGATGTTTTCGTCACATCAGAAGAGACTTCTAGGGAGAAGCCGCATTCATCAGTTTTCCTTCTTGCACTACATAGATTAGATGTTTCAGAGGAAGAAGTTTTGATGGTCGGCGACGACTTTGAGAAAGATGTGAAGGGAGCATTATCAGTAGGAATCGACTCAGTCTTGTTAGATAAAGAGTGTGAGTACGGTGAGAGCTCCGAACAGTTCGAGGTAGTAGAGTCTATCAACGAGGTAGGGGAGTTAATAGAAAAAGTTTTTAGTGAAAATTAAACGAGTATAACAGTGTTATACCTACTTTTTGGTGTAAAGGACAGGAGTCCTAGAATACTCAGATCTTGAACCGTCTTCTTGGTAGACTGTTACCATCTCTGCTTTTTCATAATCCGTGTTTTCAATATCTGTGACGACTACTCCTTCGCTGATTTTTTCGTAAACGTTTTCAACTTTTTCTACTTCATCTATGAATGAAAGCTTTTCCTTTACTTCTCCGACTTCTTGGTCTGTGAAAAAATATATGTCTTTCTCTTTTATCTCATGTTCTGTAAAGGTTAAAGGTTCGCTATACAAAAGGGAGAAGCCTTCTCCAATTACTTTGTATTCATAACCTGGCTCTTCAGGTTTTAAAGCTCTTCCTGAGATGAATGCTTGGGCTTCGCCTTTTTCCACTAGTTCAATGCTTTCCTTGGTCGATCCTGTTCTTATCCCTATAACATCTAACTCCTCTAATAGATGGTGGTATGATGGACATGCTGCAACTGTTAAACCGGTTATACCATCCTGTCTATCCGGTAGCTGAAGGACCGCTACTACTGCGAATACCACCGCTAAAACAGTTATAACTTTCTTAAACATTTTTCACCAACTTTTATCCAGTTCTTCGATTACTGTTAGGATTTTTTCTGTTTTAATAATAACTTTTCTACTACTTATTTCTATTTCAACCGTTAAATTTTTTTCTTCTAGTTTTATCCTGTTAACACAGTCTAAAACAGGTTTTAACTTTTTCAACTCATTATCTAGGTTTTCTAAACTTATTTGTTTCTTAAAGTCTTTGTAACCTAAATGGTTTAGTTTTTCCAGGACTTCCTGGTCCCAGATACTGTTTAGATCGTGTTGAAGGTTAAAAACCGGTTTTTCAGAAAATATTTTTTGTATAAATTCCTCTGTTAACTTTTCGAAGGTTAAAGGTAGTTTGTACGTTACTTCTAAAACACCGTTTTCTCCATAAAAAACAGCCTCTAGTATGTTTTTATCAACAACTTTTTCAGGTAGCTCTACAGTATCTAAAACTTTTTTCTATCCTCTCTACTCTGTACACTTTCCACTTTGTAAACGTTTCCTGTAACTTTTTCAGCTTCCAACCCTGTCTTTTCCTGTATCAAATCCTCCCATCTATCTTTTGTGGAAGGCACTCCTCTTGAGTCTTCAAAAAACTCTATTATAACAGAGTTTTTCTTCGATGAAACGTTTTTAACCATCAACTTTTCCATGGTTTGAGGCTCCTTTTTATACATATTTTATCGCTAACTTTGTTAAAATACTTTAAAGGAAAAAAAACGGGTATAACAGTGTTATACCTATTTAAAAGACGGTTTTCTACTATCTATTGGTAACCAGTTCATCCGGTAATGATACAAGGCTTACGTACTGTACTTTAACCTCCATTCCTTGCTCCTGCAACCAGTCTTTGTCATTGAAACCATCTACTGACGGAGGTGTGGTGTCTTTAATATCTAATGTCATGTTGTATATACCGTGTTTCTCAGTGTTTTCCCTTATATCGGATAAAATACTGTCGATATCTTGTTGTGAAAAACTGTTACCATAAAGAAATACTCCTTTTGACTCTCCTAGGTTAGGTAGATTGCTTAAACTACTGTTGTGGTAGTCTGTGAAGTTGTTCTCCTGCATCTTTATTTCTGTAATGTTTCTGTTTCCGCTTAGATCAGGAATGTATCCTTTAAAATCGTTCCAGGAAATATCTATACTTTCCAAGTTCTCAAAACTTTGTAGACTTACTTCTCCTGAAAAGTTGTTACTGCTCAAGTTAATGGTTTTTATACCTTCCAATTTTATTATTCCGTTATTAAACTTGTTCTCCTCCAAGTTTAACTCTTCAAGGCTCTGTAGCTCCTCTAATTCACCGGGTATCTCTCCTTCTAAACTGTTTTTTCCTAGGTCAATTTTCTCAACATTTTCCAGTTTACTAATCTCTTCCGGTACCTCTCCTTCTAAAACTGCTTCTTGTCTACTCGGTCTTAATCTTAGCTTTTCAACTTCTCCAGGGTTTTCTAAAAACAGTTCTACGCTTTTTTCTCTACAGTTGTTCCATGAGAACTCGAATTCTTCGTCTTTAGTTTCTCCTACTTTTTCGGTGTTGCAGAAAAACTTCCATTTAACATTTGTTTCTAAACCTGTAATATTTCTAAAGTCCTGGTCCGATATTTGATTACCTGTATACTCCCATTCACCAATACTTTCGTACTCTACACTTCCTAGAAAACCTGTTAAAGTTTCTCCGTTCATATTTGTCCCTATAAAGCACGCTAGTAAAATTGTTGAAACTATGAAAACCGTTGTTAAAATCTTTGTATTATCCATATAACAGTGTTTTACCATTACCTATTAATAAAAATCATTTTATACGGTCTAGGAATCGTTCCTTGGAGAAAACTAGTCTATGGCTTCTTTCATCCAGCCAGTTCTTGTGTTCTTCATAATCGGGTAGTATTTCTTCTACTTTTTCCCAAAATTTTTCGTCATGGCTCCTGTTTTCTAAGTGGACCAGTTCGTGGACTACTATATAATCCACTACTTTTTCAGGTCCTAGACAGATTCTCCAGTTGAACGATAAACTGTTTTTCGATGAGCAGCTTCCCCACTTGGTTTTCTGGTCTCTAATGTAAACTTTGTTAACTTCTTCTTTGACGTGGTTAGAAAACTTTTCTACTTTTTCTTTTATTACTTCTCCGGCTTTTCTTCTTAATACCTGGTAGACTTTTTCTTCCAAGCTTTTTTCGCCAATATAAGGTTTTGAAACAATAATTTGGTCGCTAGTTACTTTGTGGCTATTACTTTTGGAAACTTTGATCTCCCTTTTTTTACCTAGGAAAGAAATCTTTTCGCCTTCTACAAAATTTCTCTCCGGGATTTTATCCAAGTAACTTTTGAAAAACTTTTGCTTTTCGACTACCCAACCACTTTTTTGTTCCAAAAACTTTTCAGGGTTTAAACTTGTTTTCTCCGGTACAACGACTTTTACACCGTTGAAACCAACGTCTATCCTAATCCTAGAGGCTTCTTTACTGTGGACAACTTCGTACTCTAACTCTTTTTCTCCAAGGTTTAAGACAGACATATAAAGAGAAGTTTTAGATTTACAAGTTTTATACGTTACTTTTAGTAAATCAAATGTTTTTTATCGGTAATTATTAAATGATGATGAACCTATGGTTTTTTACAGGGTTGAGTATGGAGAATTCTAAAGTGAACACGGCTTTTGTTTTGGATAATGTTGGCTGTGAGAACCGTTGCGTTTTCTGCGGAAACCATACTCGGAAAAATATCGACGAGAATATTGAGAGAGAGTTTGAGAAGATTACGAGGATCTGCCGGAAAAATGATGTGGCCCAAGTTGAGGTAAGCGGTAATGATCCGGTGGAGTACGAAGAACTTCCTAAAATTGTTGAAAAGATAACTGATATATGTGGCTGTGATGGAGTGGCTATTTCAACTCATGGGATGGATTTGGAGGACGAATCGTTCCTCAATGAGTTGGTAGAATCTGGAGCGGATTACTTCAGGATTCCTTTATACGGGCATAATGTAGAGGTTCATGACTCGGTGACTTTGAACGAAGGAAGCTTCGTCCGTCTGATGAAGGCGTTTAAAAACCTCAGAGAGTTAAAAAACGGTTCTGAGGTTCCAGGACTTTTGGTAACTTCTCTAATCCTAAAAGACAACCAGGATCATCTCGAACAACTCTTCCACTTTATGAGTAAACTGGACTTCGTTGACGAGTTCAGAATCGGTTTAGCAGGGTACGACCCTGAAAACAAAGATTTTGTACCTCACATCCCTGATTTCGGTAAATTAGAGAAAGATTTACCTGAACTACTTTCTTATGCGGAAAGTATCGGGTTGGATGAAAAGCTTTCTTTGGCTGACATCCCGATGTGTCTAAGAAATTATAAATGGGGAAAAATAGGGGATTTCATACCTCCTGAAGGCGGTTATGAACACTTCGGCATTATAGGAAAAGATGCTCCTATCTATATGCAGAAAATCAAGACTTCTGATTGCAGGTCTTGCAAACACAATAAAAACTGTCCAGGCTTCCTAAGGACATATGTGGAGAACGGCTACTTCACCCCTAAACCGGTAAAAGACGAGGAGTAATAATTTTTTTATAATGTGATTCTAACCTGTTGTCGATCTTTCGAACTTTTGTTTTACCCCATATCTAACTCCTTTTTTGTTTTGTTTAGAAATCTTCTTGCTGCTTTTTTAGCTCTTTCTACATCTCTTTGTGAGACTTTTTTATTCTGGTACTTGATCGCGGTCTTCTTGTTGACTACCCATTTCTTGACTGAATCCACGTTTGACCTGAAGCTGTCTGATATCAAACCGTCTTCGTACAATTTTTGTAGTTCGTTAGCTGTTTTTGAGTGGTCTTTGTTTGTATGCCCTCTTTTTTCGAGCATCAGTGCGTCGTTGGTCTTTAACATCGCCATTATGCAGTGAACCACTACACAGGGTTCCAGGGTCTTTCTGTTCCCAGTATTTTCTGGTATCCCTGTTCTGCTGCTTCTAGGTATGATTCTGCTTCTCTTAAGGAAAGTATTAACAGGCTGGAAAAAGAAGAATGAGATCTTGCAAACTAACTTAGAGAGTTGAAAGGTGGCGATCTTTCCGCCATCCTATTTCTTAACCTTTTTTTTGATAACAGGGAAGGATGGGCAGATTTTAAAAAATGTTAATATAGTTATGTAATAGACTAGAAGGTCTG
>JALDAI010000095.1 GCA_022729285.1 Candidatus Nanoanaerosalina archaeon | reverse complement strand
AGCGGGAATGAGTTATCACATTCAGGATAACCTCCACAACCAACGAATCTTCCTTTCTTGGTTCTTATGATTTTAAGTACATTACTACACTCAGGACAGGTTCCTAACTCGTTTTCCTTTCTTCTCTGTTCGTCGACAGCTTCTACAAGTCCTTTACCGATGTTTTCCTCTTTTTCCTTGAACTTCTGCAATATTTCCTTTATACTTTCCTCCGCTTTCTTCAAAACTTCATCCTTAGATGTTTTACCATTTCTTATGGATTCCATCTGTTTTTCAAAGTCTCTTGTGAGCTCGGGAGAAAGTATTTCAGGGCAGTTTTCTTCTAGGGACCCGACGACCGCAAGCCCGAGATCAGTGACTTTCAAAGAACTGTCTCTTATGTATTTCCTGTTGTACAAAGAATCAACTATCTGAGCCCTCGTAGCCTTTGTGCCGAGTCCTTTCTTCTCAAGCTCTGATACAAGAGAGCTTTGAGTGTACCTTTTGGGAGGCTGAGTTTCTTTATCCACTTTTTCAAGTTTTTCGACATCTATAATCTGACCTCTCTTAAGTGGTGGGAGCTCTACTTCTTTAGTTTTAACATAGGGTTCATAGAGGTCGTACCAGTTCCTCTCAAGGGTTTTCTTGCCCTTTGCATCGAACTTTTCATCCTTTATATCAAGCTTTATTTTCAGGCTCTGCCTGACAGCGGGCTTTCCGAAAGTAGCAAAAAACCTCTTCACTATTAAATCATATACTTTTCTCTCCTGCTTAGAAAGTTTTTTACCAGGCGATAAACCTGTTGGGTGTATCGCGGGATGAGCTTCATCCTTTTTCTTTCCGTTTCTAGGACTTAATTTGCTCTTATTCAGCAGTTTTCCTACCAGTTTACTGTACTTGTCTTGCTTCTTCAGTTTGTTTAATATAGTCTTGTAACCTAGTTTTGAAGGAAGTTTCTGAGAGCTGGTTCTTGGATAAGATATTAGGGACTGTTCATAAAGATTATGAGCTATCTGCTGGGTTCTTTTAGGCGAAATGTTGAACTGGCTGTAAGCAGATTTCTGAAGACCTGTGAGGTTGAAAGGAACAGGTGGATTGTGTTTATACTTGTTTTTACTGACATCAACGACTTTCGCATCTTCTCCTGAACACTTTTCCATCACTTTATCGGCTTTTTCTTCTTCCCAGAACTTATCTTCAACATGTTTAGCTTCTAACCCATTGGAATAAAGGTATATCTCCCAGTAATCATCAGGTTCGAATTTCTGTATCTCTCTTTCCCTGTCAGCAAGTATCTTTAGCGCTGGACCTTGAACTCTTCCTGTGGACAGACTTTTGTATCTGTTCTGAGATTTAACAGCATTTATGAGAGCTCTTGAAAGGTTTATCCCGTAATACCAGTCTAGGATGTGGCGCGTGATACCTGCCTCTGTCTGTCCGGTATCAAAATCGTTTAGATTGTCAAAAGCTTCTCTTAAATCTGAAGGCGTTAAAGTTGAGAACTTCATCCTCTTTATTTTTTCTTCATCTCCATTACATGCAAGTTTAATGGAGTTGTAACCGATCACAGATCCTTCTATATCAAAGTCGCAACCGTTTATGAATGCATCGGCTTTTTCACCCATTTTTTTCATGTTGTTAACATATTTTTTGACGTAATTGGATGAACTGTTCTTTTCGAATGCTGGAACCCACTCCACATCAAAAACAGGGTAGTCCCAGCCATCGCTTTTTTGTTCAAGGCTGTACATATGTCCCACAGCAGGTGCTATTATAATTTCGCCTTTCTCTGTGTCAAGAACATAGTTTTTGACCCCGAAGTTCTCCTCTACTGAGTAGTTTCCTATGGCTTGAGCTAGCTTGTTGGCTACCTTCGGTTTCTCCGCTACTAGAAGTATTTTCGGCATTACATATTTAGAGAATAACTCAGTTTTATATAATCAAGGGAGTTTTTAAAAAGACAAATATCTGGTTATGGATTTCAGTATATTCTCCAGTCATTTTACTACTTTTGTTACTTATAAGAAGTATTTCAATTTAAAAAACTTCGGTTTATTTTGAAATGTTTATGTCAAATGTTTATGTCAAATGTTTATGTCAAATGTTTATGTCAAATGT
>JALDAI010000032.1 GCA_022729285.1 Candidatus Nanoanaerosalina archaeon | reverse complement strand
GTCTAACAGCTTTCTCAGACTCACCGACCCACTTCGAAAATACCTGAGGACCTTTTATCGAAATAAAGTTAGCTTCAGACTCATTAGCGACAGCCTTAGCAAGCATAGTTTTACCAGTACCAGGCAGACCGTAAAGAAGGATACCTCTAGGAACGTCTATACCCATTCTTTTGAAAGACTCCGGGCTATTAAGAGGCCATTCGACCATTTCCTTAAGCTGGTTCTTAACATCTTCAAGACCTCCAAGATCGTCCCACGAAACCTTAGGAGTTTTAACAAGGACTTCCCTCATAGCAGACGGTTCAACAAGCCTTATACCGTTTCTGAAATCGTCATTGTTTACAATAAGCTTGTCCAAAATCTCCTCATTTATTTCATCTTCCTCAAGATCTAAGCCCGGTAAAACCCTTCTAAGAGTTGTCATAGCCGCCTCCTTACATATAGCTTCAAGATCAGCACCGACATATCCGTGGGTTACATCAGCTATATGGTCTAAATCAACATTTTCATCAAGAGGCATATTCCTTACATGGATCTGTAGGATCTCCTTTCTATCGTCTCTTCCAGGCACACCGATCTCAATTTCACGGTCGAACCTTCCAGGTCTTCTAAGAGCCTCATCGATATCGTTAGGCCTGTTAGTAGCAGCGATAACAATAACGTTTTCCCTAGGCTCCAAGCCGTCTAGAAGAGATAATAGCTGTGAAACAACCCTTCTCTCAACTTCACCCTGACCATCATCCCTTTTAGGAGCGATAGAGTCGATTTCATCGATAAAAATAATGGCAGGAGAGTTCTCCTTAGCTTCCTCGAATATTTCTCTTAGCTTTTTCTCAGACTCACCGTAAAACTTAGACATTATCTCAGGACCTTTAATCGAGGTGAAAGACGTGTTAGCCTCATTAGCAACAGCCTTTGCGATCAAAGTCTTACCGGTACCAGGAGGCCCTTGTAGAAGAACTCCTGAAGGAGCATCTATGCCTAGCTGCTGGAAGACTTCAGGATGTTTTAGAGGAAGCTCAATCATTTCACGAACCTTCTGAATCTCATCATCAAGTCCTCCAATATCCTCATAAGTTACTTCAGGAACCTTAGGGCCAGCATCCTCATAAACCTCGGTTGCCTGTTCCTTAACCTCTATCTGAGTGTTCTCAGTTATTACTACAGGTCCTTTAGGCTTTGTAGAAACAGCTCTTAGCTTTGTCTGTGAAGTAAAACTGCTGAAAAAATCATCCAGTTCAAACATGTCCTCAAAAAAGCTTCTTCTCCTTTTCTGACTACCTGAACCGGGTACAATAATATCGTTTTTAGTTATGCCTCGTCCTATTAGGACTCTTTTGAAAATAGATGGGTTAGAAACCTGGATAATAACTCCTTCCTCTGCAGGTGCTAATACGACTTTATTAGCTTCCTTAGCATCAGCTCTTGTTACCTCGACTTTTTCGCCGATAGAAGTTCCAGCGTTCTTACGGACATATCCGTCCATCCTGATTATACCTAGTCCTGCATCTTGAGGAAGGCTTCTAGCAACTTTTGCAACAGTCTCCCTCTCACCTTTAATACTTATTAGATCCCCTTCCTGAACCTTTATCCTACCCATAACCTGAGAATCTATCCGTACAATACCTGTACCGATATCTTCCTGTAAAGTTGACGGTATCTCACCAACTCTAAGTTTTACGCCTTCTTCTCCACCATTTGAATTTGACTCTGACATGTTATCACCTTTTGTTAAACATTTATTTTAAACTACTGAAAACCTATTTTTTGACCGAAGACATCAGTTCATTAAAGTCTTCATCTTCCAAAACAACTTTGAAAGTTCTGTAAACAACTTTACCAGACCACTTATCAAGGTATGCTTTAAAACACGGAGCATCATCTTTCAAAACTATTATAACAGAATCCTCGACTTTTATGTGAGGTATACTGTTTACTAAACCTTTCTTCTCATACCTGTAAACCTTACCGTTCTCCTTCACGGTCTGCTTGTAACCGAAAAGACCACGGTAAAACTTGTTCCTGTCGTACAAAGACTTAAACTTCTCCCTTCTAGTATCGTATGAAAACAGTATTCCGGTCTTTTCCATTAGGTGAATTATGAGGGGATAAAGTATTAAATATTTTTTTGTATACCTAAACAAAAAATATTCTGATTTATGTAACTCATAAAAAAATAACAACACAATAGTTAAAATATGGGAAAAACCCGTAGAATGGAGCTTAAAAGCGAACCGTTAGACAGCCTTCTAAAAGGAGGAGTGGAGCACGGAGTTATAACAAACTTCTACGGGACATCAGGAACAGGAAAAACCAATATCTGCGTACAAGCCGCAGCATCATGTATACAAGAAGGCGGTAGAGCGCTTTTCATAGATACCGAAGGAGGTTTCTCAACCGAAAGGTTTGTACAGATATACGGGGATGAAGAAGGACTTGAAAACCTAGTTCTAACCGAACCAACAACTTTTGAAGAACAGAAAGAACTATTCAAAAAACTAGAAGAAAAAACCGACCAGGAAAACATAGATCTAGTTATAGTAGATTCACTAGTATCACTTTACAGAATAGAACTACAAGAAGAAGCTCCAGAAACTAACAGAGAGCTTTCAAAACAGTTATCAGTGCTTTCAAAAATAGCGAGGAAGAAAGATTTACCTATAATAGTTACAAACCAGGTCTACTCATCGTTTGAAACCGACGAAGTAAAGATGGTGGGTAAAGACGTGCCAACTTACTGGTCCAAGTGTTTAGTTAAACTAGAGACAAAAAAACATAGTATCAGGAAAGCAGTTCTAAAAAAACACAGATCAAGGCCTGAAGGGATACATGAAAGATTTGTTATAAAAGACAAAGGAATATTTAAACCGGATAAAAAAAGAGAAGAAGAAATTCTTTAATCCCAATCATCTTTAGTAGGACAGTCAGGATCAATACACATGTAATACGGCTTTCTACCCTTTCTAGAAACCTTTATACGAGGTTTTCCACACTCCTCACAAGCATTTTTCAGACCTTTTATCTTACCTTTCCTAGGCAGAGGATAGGAGTTATCACATTCAGGATAACTACTACAACCGACAAAACGGCCGTTCTTAGTTCTAATAATTCTTAAAGTACCGTTTTCACACTCCTGACAAGGACCTAACTGGTTCTCCCTTTTTCTCTGACTATCAACAGCCTCAACAAGACCCTTACCGATCTCCTCTTCACGATCCTTAAACTTCTTCAAAACATCTTTCAAAGTATCCTCAGCCTTCTTAAGTACATCTTCACGGCTTGTATCACCGTTTCTGATACGTTCCATCTCCTCCTCAAAGTTACGAGTTAACTCAGGAGACAAGATTTCAGGACAGTTCTCCTCCAAGCTCTCAACAACAGCCATACCTAGGTCAGTGACCTTTAGAGAGCTCTCCTTAATGTACTTCCTATTGTAGAGAGAGTCAACAATCTGAGCCCTAGTAGCCTTAGTACCGAGCTCCTTCTTCTCAAGCTCAGAAACAAGAGAGCTTTGAGTAAACCTTTTAGGAGGCTGAGTTTCCTTATCAACCATCTCAATACGGTCAACAGATATCTTCTGACCCTTCTCAACCTTTCTCAGCTCAACCTCTTTCGTCTTAACATACGGTTCATAAAGGTTGTACCAGTTCCTCTCAAGAGTTTTCTTACCCTTAGCATCAAACTCCTCACCATTGACATCAAGCCTGATCTTCAAGCTCTGCCTTACAGCAGGCTTACCAAAAGTAGCGAAGAACCGTTTAACAATAAGGTCGTAAACCTTCCTCTCCTTTTTAGAAAGGTTTTTACTAGGAGCAAGACCTGTTGGATGGATAGCAGGGTGTGCTTCATCCTTCTTCTTACCCTGTCTAGGGCTTAACTTCTTCATATCCAAAAGCTTTCCTGCCAGCTCTTCATAATCATCCTGTTTCTTCAGCTTAGTGATTATACTTTTGTAACCAAGCTTTGCAGGAAGCTTCTGAGAACTGGTTCTAGGGTAAGATATTAGAGAGCTCTCATACAGGTTGTGAGCTATCTGCTGAGTCTGTTTAGGATTTATATTGAACTGTCTGTAAGCAGCTTTCTGAAGTCCTGTAAGGTTGAAAGGGACAGGAGGATTGTGTTTGTACTTTCTCCTGTTAACACTAGCAACAACAGCATCACTGTCGCCACAGATCTCAACAACCTTTTTAGCCTTCTCCTCATCCCAGAACTTGTCCTCAACATGTTGAGCCTCCAAACCTTGAGAGTAAAGGTAGATTTCCCAGTAGTCCTCAGGCTCAAACTTCTCAATATCTCTCTCCTTATCAGCTAAAACCTTTAAAGCAGGACCCTGCACCCTACCGGTTGACAGGCTCTTATACCTGTTCTGAGACTTAACAGCGTTTATAAGAGCTCTAGAAAGGTTTATACCGTAATACCAGTCAAGAACGTGCCTAGTAATACCTGCCTCAGTCTGACCTGAGTCGAACTCATTAAGGTTATTAAAAGCTTCCTGGAGATCAGAATCAGTTAGAGTAGAGAACTTCATCCTCTTAATTTCCGCATCATCTCCTCCAGAAAACTTTATAGCATTAAATCCGATAACAGATCCTTCTATATCAAAGTCGCATCCGTTGATAAAGTAGTCAGCGCCTTCAGCAACTTTTTTCATGTTGTTAACATACTTCTTAACATACTTAGCAGAATTATCTGACTCATAAGCAGGAACCCACTCCACATCAAAAACAGGGTAGTCCCAGCCATCACTTTTCTGCTCTAAGCTGTACATATGGCCTACTGCAGGAGCTATTATTAACTCACCTAGCTCAGTATCTAATTTATAATTAGTAACACCGTAGTTTTTAAAAACAGAATAATTTCCAAGAGCTTTAGCGAGTTTTCCCGCTACACTCGGCTTTTCCGCAACAAGAAGTACTTTAGGCATTAATTATTCAAAACACGGTTCAGTTTTATATAAACAACGGAACTTTTCAGGTAAAAAAAGAGGGGTATAACACTGTTATACCCTTTTAGGTCGAGTAAAAAATCATACCTTGATATACTCCTGACCTCCCATGTAGTCCTGAAGTACTTCAGGAATCTTTATCCCTTTCTCTGTCTGGTTGTTCTCAACAATTGCTGTCATCACTCTTTGTGTAGCGCAAGCTGTCGCATTCAGAGAATGAACAACTTCGTTTTCATCAGATCTTCTAATCCTTGTCTTAACCTTTCTAGCCTGGTAGTCTGTACAGTTACTGCATGAAACGATTTCACCGTACTCTCCAAGAGGAGGTCTCCAAACCTCTATGTCGTACTTCTTAGCAGCGTTGTCGTTCATATCTCCGGTACAAACATTTACAACTCTGTAAGGCAGTCCAAGTTTTTGCACAACTTCTTCAGCATTAGCTAAAAGCTCTTCATGCATCTCCCAGCTGTTTTCTGGTTCAGCAAATATGTACTGCTCAATCTTTTCGAACTGGTGGACTCTCCAGATACCTCTTGTCTGCTTTCCGTGCTTCCCGGCCTCTCTTCTGAAAACAGTGGAGAAACCTGCGTACTTCTTAGGCAGCTCTTCCGGCTGTAAAATCTCGTCGTAATGGTATGTCGCAAGAGTCTGTTCAGAAGTAGCTATCAGATACTTGTCAGAACGACTCATCTTGTAAAGCTGCTCATGGAAGTCCTCTAATTCAGCAGCTGCTTCGATATACTTTTTCTTCATCAAGTAAGGCGTTTGGAAAGGCGTGAAACCTTTTTCAATAAGTAGGTCCATAGCGAACTGTTGCAGAGCCCAGTTAAGCTTTACCAAATCATTTTTAAGGTAGTAACCTCGCTCACCTGCGATTTCAGCTCCTTTCTCTGTGTCGACAAGGTCAGCTTCTTCAAGGACATCGGCAGCCAACCTTCCGTCTTCTTTCTTACCTTCCTCAGGCTCCCAGACCTTTATCTCTTTGTTATCCTCTTCACCATCTCCGTTAGGAACTGACTTATGTAAAATATTACCTACCTGGTACCGAAGCTCATCCCTTTTCTCCAAAAGCTCCTCCTGCTTATCAGAAAGTCTTTTAATCTCTTTTTTAACTTCCTGCATCTCCTTAATCTCTTTTTCAGCGGATTCACCTTTTTTCTTTTTCTCAGCTACAATATCTGTAACATTGTTTCTCTTTTCTCTAAGCTCTTCCTCTTTTTGAAGTGTCTTTCTCCATTTTTTATCGAGCTCCACTACTTTGTCCACTCTCTCGGTAGTTTTTCCTCTACGTTTTTCAGATTTCTTTATTTTTTCAGGATTTTCTCTAAATAATTCTATGTCTAACATAATTCCACCTTATTTCGGTAAGGGCTCTCAAAAAAATTCTTTACAGTAGAAACTAGCTCAGCCTTATAGATAAAACTAGAAAGAAGTTTTTCCAAAACTACTGTGATTGGCGATAAAACCCTTGCATAAATTAAAATTGGGTTCATCTTTTATAATTCTTTTTCATCTTTCTCCTTCGGAAAAACTATGAAATAGTCTAAAATTATTAGGAAAAGCCCGATAACTACGGCTAAAAAGTCGCCGCTTAAGAGAGGTGCCCCGGTTATCAAAAGACTTGAAAGACCTGCACCACCGATACCTGCTCCTAAAGTACTTAAAATACCTAGTTGATCCGAAAGATGAAGTATTATTTCTTTAATAATTTTCAACATTGGTGGTCACTTAAGAAGTATTTGTGGCGATTGTTTTTCAACCTTTGCCGTTTTTAGAGTAAAAAAATCCGAAAGTAATTTACAGTTGGGTTAATAAACTGTTTGTATGAGCGAACTTTTTCCCGGTGAACTGGAAACACCTACTTTTGAAGAGAGAAAAAAGTTTTATGAAGAAGAGTTCGGGCTAGAAAAAGTTAGGTGGCTAAAGTTTATGTGGGACAAGCCTGTGCTAGTAGCAGATGTAGGTACTGAGACCACAAGGTATAGGCCTATTCACAAAAAGCACTTAGGCGAACTAGTTTCTTTTGACAGTTACGAATCATTTGAAGACCTTGAAGAGGAAGTTATAAGGTACGTTCCGGAAGACTTATACTACGATTTAAGAGTTTACAAACATGATCAACAGCAAACAAACTCTATATGGGAGAAGCCTGACGGGAAACAGCTAGTTTTCCATCTACAACCTACTACTACCACTACCGATTTCAGTACAGCTGTGGATACTGACGGCGTTACTTCTGGGAAAGATAATGGGATGGAGGGCTGTAAATGTGAGGAAAAAAGAGAAAAATTAGCCGGAAGAAGGCTTTCACAGTATATTTTCTGTGAAGAGTGTTTTAAGAAAACAGCTGAGAAGACAAAAGATCTGTACAAGTTCTTAAGAAGAAACTTTGAAACCGTAATAATGTTTTTCAACGGGATAGGATTTGATGTACATGTATTGGATGAAGAAGCTTTTTACATGGACGATTACCAGAGAGATATGCTATTCAACAAACTGTCAAAAAGGTTCCCTATAGATATTAACGGTAAAGAACATTCAAACGATGTAACTTGGCTCCCGGGATCTTTGAACGGGGTTACAGGTAGAAAAGTTATCCGTGTAAAACTCTTTGAATTAACAAGTCCTTTAAAAATACTTTACCAAAAGAGCCGTCCGGAATTTTTTAATAAAGAGAAAGAAGAGGGAGATGGATTTTACTCCACTTCCACGTTGTAATCAGTGCTTTTTTCCTTCTTATCCATTTCAACTGTCAGGACACCGTTCTCATACTTCGCCTTAGCAGACCCGGAAACCACTGATGTAGGAAGAGGGATACTTCTTGAGTAACTCTTAGAGCTTCTTTCAACTCTGATGTATCCTTTTCCTTCCTCTTTAACTTCTTTATCTCCTTGTGCCGAAATTGAAAGAGTTTGTTCTCTAACCCTTACCTTGATGTTTTCCTTGTTAACTC
>JALDAI010000104.1 GCA_022729285.1 Candidatus Nanoanaerosalina archaeon | reverse complement strand
TATTCGGTCTTGCACTTTGGTTGAGGTACCTTCCTGTTGAAAACCTTGATTATATCCAGGCTTTAGACCCCTACATGATTGCTAGAATGTCTGCTTCTTTTGCTGAATCAGGTAGTTTACCTGTAGTAGATGTTTTAAGGTATTATCCGTTTTTCAACCCTACTTACATGATTAATACAGGTACTGTAATTATTCCTGCACTAATGTTCAGAGTTTTCACATTTTTCGGATTCGACTTTCTTTCTTGGGCTCAGTTCTACCCTGCTCTTATGGGCGCTCTGTCTATAATCCCTATCTACTTTTTAGGAAAATACCTTGTTGACAGAAAGGCCGGTGTATTTTCTGCTTTCTTTTTAGCAACTTCTGTAGCTGTTATGCATAGATCTTCTGCTGGTTGGTTCGGTAAAGAGCCTCCTGCAATCTTTCTGTTTATTACTGCTATCTACTTTTTCATGAAGGCTTGGAACGAGAACGAGTGGTGGCCCGGAATACTTGCCGGAGTGTTGACAGGTATTTCAGGAACTGCTTGGGGAGGTACACGTTTCTTATACATGTTGTTCCCTGTAACGGTGCTGCTTTTTGTTGCAGTAGTGCCTATTGTAGCTTCAATACCTGTAACTTTGATGGATAAAAAAATGAAAAAACTAGAGGTTGACAGGGTTTTCAAAGCGTTTACACCTGTAGCTATTTTAGGAACTGTACTAACAGTGATTTTAGATGGTTCTCCGAACACTTTAACTCTTCCAAATACTTATTTCTACTTTAATATAGGTGTTTTAGCTTTCTTGACTATAAGATACTTTTTGGAGAAGTATGAGTTCGTATCTGAGAAAAACACTCCTTATATCTCTCATTTCCTTGTTTTTGTTGGAGGTATGTTTCTTTTCTTAGCTCCTCTCTTCTCGCCGACTATAGCTGGTACCACCTCTAGTATAATAAGTTCAGCGTTACAAACAAGCGGAGGAGTGATAGGAGGTACTGTAGCTGAAAACGCTCCTGCGTCTATTGAAGAAGCTGTAGGGCAGTTAGGAGCATCATTGAGCGGTGAAATGTTCCCTGTTTTAGGTTCTTTCGCTGATTTCTTTAGCGGATGGACGTTCGGTTTGATAGGGTTCTCTTTTGTATCTGTTTTTATACTGATGCTGTTCATATCCCATTACTTCGATGTTGAAGAGTTTAGAAGAAACTTTATGGTAGGAGGGTTATCATTAACATTATCTGTAGTTTCCTTACTAGTTTTTGTAGGGTTAGCAGGTACTGACCCAACCGGATTTTTCCCTGCACTGGTTTTAACAATGTTCGCAACCTCTTCTGTGTACTTATACAATGAGGCTTTGAAAAATGATGTGGAACAGTGGATACTAGTTATTTTCTTGATTTGGGCAGGAGTATTTGTTATGTCTGTATTTATGAATGAACTTTTCTTGGCTGCCGGCCTTGGAGCTGTTCAAGGAATCTTCTTGATGTTCCAGGACAGTGAGAAAATCACTGTGTCTTTTGAGTGGTCTTATCTTGTAGTGATTGTATGGATGGCTTCAACGGTTTACGGAGCAACTCAGAGAACACGGCTTTTCATCCTTACAGGAGCTCCTACTGCTTTAATAGCTGGTATCGGGCTCTCTAAGTCTTGGGAGTAT
>JALDAI010000037.1 GCA_022729285.1 Candidatus Nanoanaerosalina archaeon | reverse complement strand
TGAAAGGAAGGTTTAAAGAGTTTTTCAAGGACTTTGAGTTAAAATTATACCTTAAGATAACCGGTTTCTCGTTTCTAGTTGTTTTTTCAGGTGTTTTACTAAGTGAGGGAGGTCTGTTTGACTCGTTTATAACAAGCATTTTCCAAACCGTTTCTGTTATAAGCTCTACAGGTTTCGAGTTAAGAGGGTTGATGGAGTTCCCTGAAGTTTCAAGGATGATTTTGGTTTCGCTTATGTTTGTTGGAGGTAGTTTAGGTTCTACTACCGGTGGTATAAAGATTTTCAGGCTTGGTGTCTTGTTTAAAATAGTTGCTAGGGAGGTGAAGAGTTTCAGTCTTCCAAAGAATGCTTTAAACTATGTTGAGGTGAACGGTGAAAAAATAAGGGACTCTGTTGTTTTCAGAATTGTCTCAATAGTCTTTTTATGGGCTTTTATGGTTTTCTTCGTAGGTCTTTTAACAGTTGTTTTCTCGGAACTAACAATTTTTGAAAGTATGCAAGGTGTTTTATCTTCTATAAGCTCGATGGGGCCTTTGCTAATATCTCAAGAAACTCTTATTGTTTTACCGGGTCCTGTAAAAGTTTTATGGTCTATAACGATGCTTGCAGGAAGGCTTGAACTTTTACCTCTTCTTGTTTTCTTGAACGCTGAAATTTTAAGAAGGAAGTAGTTCTTTCCGAAATTTCTTTAAGTGGGAGGTGTAAATTACTAAGTATGTATATTATAGTTGCAGGAGTTAACACGATATCGGAAAGACTGGTTGATGAATTAGTAAGTATGCATGATGTAGTAGTGGTTGAAGACGATAAGAAGAAAGCTGAATCACTTTACTCTACCGGTGCAACTGTTGTAAACGGTTCGCCTCAGAGTTTGTCAGTTCTTATGGATGCTGGTATTTCTAAGGCTGATGTTCTTGTTTCAACGCTTAACTCCCCTAACAAAAACTTGGTTGTGTCGATGATAGGTAAAAAGTACGGAGTGCCTAAGATAGTGGCAAGGGTTGAGGATAAAAGTTATTTGGATATATACAACATGTTGGAGGTCAACACTGTTGAGTACACTGACATTGTTTACTCAGAGTTCCTTTCTGTGATCGAGCACCCGTCTATGAGAAAGGTTGCTAATGTTGGTAAGGACAAGGAGATCTTAGAGATTGTTGTATCTAAAAAATCTGTTTTTGAAAATCTTAGGGTTGATGAGATAGATGATGTTAAGAGAATCCCTAAGAAAGGGTTTAAAATCGTCTCTGTACTAAGGGAGGAGGAAAGTATAGTTCCTGAAGACACTCTTAGAATAAAGAAAGGCGATTCTCTGATTATAGTAGCGGATAAAGGTGTGAGAGAACGGGTTAACCTTGTTTTATAACTTTAAACTCTCCACCTAGGGTTTTTATTGTCCTTTATCTCAACTATTTCTGATAAAGTGTTAAGCTCGTTGTCGGAGATATACTCCATCATTTCCTGGATCTTTTTGTAATCTTCTTTCTCAAGGTCGGTATAGTAAGTTTCACCTTCTTCAACCTGTCTGCCTACTTGTACGTTTGTAAGTGAAACAGCTACTTCGCTACCTTTTTCTGCAAGATCTATAGATTCTCCGCCTTCCTGAACTGCTTTGATAGTTCCAAGCCTTTCCCCGTCTTTTGTCATAAACTTTGAGTTAGGGGATACTGCTCCATCAACTATCTCAACTCCTACAACAGCTGGCTTAGAGGATCTAAAAACGTGATCCGGCATGATTCGGAACTTTCCAGGTCTTGCGATTGATGAAAGAGCCTCCATTCTTTTTTTCCTCTCCAGCTCTTCTTTCCATTCTTTATAATTATCTACAAGTTCGTAAATTATCTCTGAAGTTATTATCTGGTACTCCTTGTTTTTTCTCTGGAATGTCACGGCTGAACTGTTAACAGGGGTGTTGAAACCGAAAACAACTCTGTACTCGTCATCAGATCCTTTCAGCTCTAAAAGATCTTTCTTATTTATCTGTCCTACTTCGGCTTTAGCTATAGGGATTCCTGACTCCTTAAATACTTTTGAAACAGCTTCAAGGCTTCCTAATGAGTCTGCCTTAACTATTGTACCGTTAGGGGTTGTTTGTATCTGAAGATCTTTTATCTCTTTCTCAATCTCTCTCCTTGCTTTTTCAAGATCTTTTTCTTCGGAAACTGCTCTCACAGGAGATCCTGCCATCGCGTCTTCTAGGTTTTTAGCGGAAATCTTGACTCCTGAAGCTGGCGAGATTTCTTCCAGTCTTTCAAACTCTTTTTCTCTTCTTATCTCGGTTAACGGTTTTGATTTTAGAATGGCTTTAACCTTTGTCTCGATTAAACCGTTCTTACCTCCTAGAAGGAGTTTATCATTTTTCCTTATTGTTCCGTCGTAATGGATTATATCGATGGTTTTACCCATTCCCTTTACTTCGTTAACTTCTAAAACAGTTCCTTTGCCTACTCCTTCATGGACTACTAGTTCGTCTGATAAAAATCTCTGAGTTAATCCGGATAAAACCATTAAAAGCTCCGGTATGCCTTCCCCTGTCTCTGCTGATACCGGTATTATACCTATCTTTTTCCTGAAATTATCTACTCTATCGAATCTTTCGCAGACTAGTCCGTATTCGTTTAGATCTCCCATTATCTTGTATATCTCGGTGTCAAGTTTCTGTCTAAGCTTTTTCTTCTGGTTTTGGAAGTTCTGTGTCCAACATTTTTTATCCGTTTTCCAGCCCGGTATCCTGTCTATCTTGTTTAAGGCGATTACGAAAGGGGTTTTGGATTCTGTTAATATCTCTATTGCTTCCTTTGTCTGTGGCTGTACTCCGTCTTCAACATCTATAACTAATACTGCTATATCTGAAAGGCTTCCTCCTCTTTTTCTAAGGGATGTAAAGGCTGCGTGGCCTGGTGTATCTATTAAAAGAAGTCCTGGAATTGTTAGTTCGGTTTCTAAACTATCTAGCATCCCTCCGCATATATCTTCTATCTTGTCGATCGGGACTTCTGTAGCACCTATCATCTGTGTGATCGATCCTGCTTCTTTTTCAACTACTAGAGAACCTCTTATATAATCTAAAAGTGTTGTCTTACCGCTGTTAACGTGTCCTAGTACTGATATAATTGGCTGTCTAATTTTTTTGTTCCCTGTCATGGTGCCACCTCAATTACTTTTTTTAAAAGAACATTAAAAGTTTTTTTACTTTTTGCAGGGAAAACTCCGGGTTTAGTTATCTTAAGTAATCGGTTAGAACTAGATGGCGGTTAGAAGTTTTGGCGGAGGGCGGTCGAAACCCTCCTAAAAACTTTTTTTGTTAAGAGATTAACTCTCTTGAGTTCACCTCATTGGACCTTTTTTCCAACGTTTTAAGCGTTTTAAGGGCCCGAGGTTTTTCGACCATCTTTGCTTCAAAGGGCCTAACTCCCTTATGAAGTTATGGATGGGCTACTTTTTTGTTCAAGTTCTGAACAGATAGTTCAGAACAGTTTTTCTAATATTTTTCATTTTCAGTTTTTTTTGAACAGTTGTTCTTTTCAGGAAAGGTTTTTTCCTTTTTTCTGGGCCTCTCCCGTAACATTATGTATTACATTTCTTCTTTAAATATATTGTGTTTTTACTGGTAAGGATTAAAAATTGTTTAATAAATTAGTGCCTTCTTCAACAACTGATAGAACTGTGGTGTTGCTCGTTATCTTTGAAACAAGTTTTAGTTTCTTTATCGGTGTTCAAAAATAATTAAGGCAACTGTAATAAAATTCGGAACACAATTTTTGTTCCATACATTAGGCGGGGTGGTGTAGTGGACTACCATTGCACGCTGGGGGCGTGTAGACCCGGGTTCAAATCCCGGCCCGGCCATCAAGTTGTTTAGAAGAGATAAATTAAAATCCGGTAAGCCCTTTTTGTACAGGTTTTTTAACAACTTTTCCTGAGGTCATAACCATAGAAACTCTTTTTGTAGAAATAATTTGGCCTTTAACACTTCTTATTTTACCTGTAAGTCTTCCTTTACGTCTTAAGTTTTTACTAGGCTTCGGGTATACGGTACACTTTCTCATATCTACTGTATCTCCATCAAGTCCTTTGTCCTGTAAAAACTTTTTAACAAGGTTTCCGCCGGTTTTTGTCACTTTTTCTTCTTTCCTAATTCTCTGGGAAACGGAGTTGTTGGAGGAAAACATTTTTTCTTTCTCTAATGCTTTTTCGGATGTAAGTTCTGAAAATATTTCTGCTGCAAAGTCTGCGCCCTGTTCTACCCACCGTCTTTCAAGCTTTTCTGATCTTGTAACTCCGACTTTTAATCTACTCCCTATCTGAACCAGGTAGACTGAGAACTTTTTGTCCGTATCCATACCCCTGTTTCCTCGTACATACTCGGTATAAATATCCTTTTTGGAGCAGTAAAAACATTTTGAGCCTTTCTGAATCTTGTTAAAACGAGGGCAAGGAGTTCTTTCACCTATTTTCTCTGAGTAACCTGTACATCTTCTCTGGTTCATCACTTCAAAGTTTATTTCGTCTCCTTGTATTAATGGAATAGTCTTGAAACTGTGTTTACCTGCAAGAAACAGCTTTGCATACCACTTATCGTTACTGTTCTTTGACCAAATAACTTTTACTATTGAATGCATAATTTTCTGGTTGGAAAATAGAATAAATAATTAGGTGAGCTGTTTAAACTCACACTTTTTTGTACTGAGCTACTTCTTCGACTTTGTCCTCTGTTGTAAGGAAAATCGATCTACAGCAGTAGCTATCAACGCCTAGTTCATCTAAGACTTTCTTAGCTTGTTCACCGTTTTCCGTACGCTCTTCAAACTCTTCCCACTTGTCTCCTACTACTCTTCCGCACGAAAAACATCTTACTGGTACTATCATGATAACACCTTTATCTGTAAGACTTCTGCTGTTTGTGTCTTGCTCCTTTGCTTGACTGACTTGGCTTTCTTGTCTCAGTTCTTCTGTAATCTTCTACAAGTAAGTGTCTATCGTAGTCAAGGAACTTTTGTCTTAGAGCGTCTCCTTCTGAATATTCTGCCAAAGCTCTTGCTATAGACATTCTTACTGCTTCAGCCTGGCTCTGAATTCCTCCACCGTTGACTTTTACGCTGATATCAACTTGTTCGAAAAGGTCTCCAGCAATCCTAATAGGTTCCTGAATCCTTAGCTTAGAAGTTCTTGTCCAAGCGCTTAAAGGTTTTTTGTTAATCCTAAGTTTTCCTTCTCCGTCTTCTTTCAGCGTTGCTCGCGCTTTCGCTGTTTTTCTTTTACCAATTGAGTTCAAAACCATTTTAAGCACCTAGTTCGTCTGAAATCTGTTTAATTGTTATGAAGTTTGAACCTCTAAGACTTTCTTCTAAAGCATCTTCAAAGACTTCTGCATCTTCTTCCGGTGCTTTTGAGTAAGTCTTAACTCTTTTCAACATCTTTCTTCCTTCTTTATTATTAGGAAGCATACCTTTGATAGTTCTCTTCACAATTCTTCTAGCGTTTTTTGGAAAGTAAGGTCCATAATCTCTGCTTCCTCTTTCATACTTCTGTCTGTAAGATTCAACGGTCTTCTTCGGTCTGCCTTTAACTATAACCTTATCAGCATTGAATATGTGTACTTCTTCTCCTTCTTTAAGCTCCTCTACAACAGAGGTAGCTAGTCGTCCTAAAACATGGTTTTCTCCGTCTACAATCATTTTAAACTCCTCTTTAAACCATCAACTTTACTTTTTTTCCTTCTGGGTTTTCTTTAACAAGATCTTCAATAAATTTGAAATCTCCTGATTCCTTAACAATTTTTTTAGCAGAGCTAGTAGCATCGAACGCAGCTACTTCAACATCTTTATCAAGCCTTCCGGAACCAAGCAACTTACCTGGTACTAAAACTGTGTCCCCGTCTTCAGCATGTCTCTGAATCCTTGACACATTGACTTCTACCTTGTTTTTCTCTGATTTTTTTAGTTCCTCAGCTGCTCTAGTGTAAACACTAGCATCATTCTTTCGTCCAGCTTCTTCTAGCTTTGCAATGGTATTTCTAAGTACCGGGTTTGTTTTTTGCATAACATTCACCTTTTTTACAATAATCTTTTTTAAAGTATCTTATTCTTCCTCAAAACAAATGAGGTAAAAAACTGTATGCAGGGGGAGGGATTCGAACCCTCGAAACGCCTATGCGTACAGGATATCTTAACAATTTTTCGGCTACCAGACTTCTTAAGTCCTGCCCCTATAGCCGATTCGCATCTTTGGCCTGGCTTGGGTACCCCTGCGCTAAACTAGTTCACAGAGATTTTTTTAGAGATGTCTCAAACTCGTCAATCTCTTCTTCCAAAATCTCTACTGCTTTTTTCACAATCTGTTTCGGCTCCAGGCCTGAAACCGTTTCAACTGTGAAAATAAACTTGTCGTTACTTCTTTCTAACTCAACTTCATCTCCTTCTGAGATGTCTACTGTATTCTTCATTGCGTAAACAACTTGTTCATCTGCTTCAACTACTCCTTCTGCTTTCTTAACTTTTTCCGGAGCAACTCTTGCAGCTGTTTCTGAATCTTCGACTTCTTTTCCGTTGATCTTTACTACAGGGTAGTATTTGTATGATGCGTTTGCTGCTTGGAACTTTGCATGGTCTTTACCTATGCCTAGTACAGCTTTCGCTTCCAAATCTATCTCCTGGTCTTCAAGAAGCTTTACAAGAAGTACCTCAGGGTTTTCAGGAGCGACTTTTTTGTCTGTAGCCTTCATGTTTTTAGCTTTAACAAAAGACTCTCCTTCCTTTTTCAACACTATTTCTACTTGACAGTTAGGGCACTCATCGCCTTCACAGTCACATTTTTCTGGTAGCCTGTACTCGTCTACCGGGAATCTCCATGGAACAAGTCCTATTCTATGAGCGATTATTTCGTCGAAAAGTCCTGATGTATTGTTTCTGAAATAAACTTCGTCAACAGCCATTGTAGGAACTTTTCCGATCATAGTTCTCCTTAATGCGTTTGCAAACTGTGGAGTTGCGTCGTCTAGAACGAACTTCACTGATTTATCGTCTTCTTTTAGAATATCTACTTCCATGGATACCACATAAAATAGTTAGAATCCCTGGGACTGTCGTCCTCTTTTTCCACCTTTTCTCCTT
>JALDAI010000024.1 GCA_022729285.1 Candidatus Nanoanaerosalina archaeon | reverse complement strand
TAGCATTAAACTCAACAGGAACCAAACCCTCATCCAACTCCAACCAAGGAACAGAAACAACACCACCCCCCTCACCAACAACAAAATCACCAACAAAAACACCGCCAACACTCACACCAACCTCCAAATCACCAAAAAACGAGTATAACTTTGTAGAAAATCCTTTTGGACCTCCCTCCTCTAAGTTCATTAAAATTGTTGAGTTTCCAAAAGAATAATTTAAGGAATCTTCTTCACCCGCTCTTATGTTCCAACCATCAAAAAACTTATTTTTGCCAATATTAGCATCTGATTCAACTTTACCAATACTATCTAAAACAAAGCTAATACATCTTTCATCCCCTTCAACCGAGTCAATTGCAGGTATTCTACATTCTGAATCAACAGTTATCTCATTTACACCTTCTTTAAAGGACACATCATACAGCCCTAATCGCTCTCCAGAATTTAGTTCAAACTCTTTAACTTCCTCATCATTTAGGTATATGCTTCCGGTACCATTCTCAACATAATTTACATCCATAAATATAGATCCGTTCTTTTCATCTTCTGATAAAAAGTATATCTGAGATTCTCCTCTTGATACTCTTTCTAAACTACTGTTAAAATGCTCTTCCTGGAACCATCCTTCTCCAAAGTAGAATCCTTCGGTCGAATGGATGGAAATAATTGAGAAAAATACTAAAAGTAAAATAAAAACTCCCAAACCTATTTTAATCGCTAAAAAACCATCAAATAAGTTTATAAACCTCTTATAATTGATAAATGGTATAAAAACAATCAAAATAATAACTAAAGATAAATTTACAAGATTTACGCTTACAACCCTGTTTAATAAGTTCATACCAAATATGTGGCGGTTGCCCAGCCCCATCATTTTATCAAAGTTGTACTCGCCTCGGAAGAACCCTGAAATTAATTCGGAAGTTATCCCTCTTTCAACAGTTTTTGGTAAATAATGTTCATAAATAGGGTTTCCAAAAGGTTCATATGAAAAAATTTGTTCATTATACTCCTCAGAGGTTGTATCTAGTTCCATACCTTCTTTCATCTGTAGACCTAGGAAAGAATGAAATACTGATATTAACACAAGAATTACTATTAACGATTTTGTAAACTTTTTCTCAGTATCATCGATAAAAACTGCGAAAAGAATAGCTAAAATCGGTATTACTACAACCAAATACCTCGGTCCGAAAGAAGCCCACGCAAACCAGTAACGGTAAACCGAATTAAAGACAATAAATCCTGCTAAAGATGTAAGGATATAACTAGATACAAATAACCCTTTATTAAACACTTTGTAGATTCCGATGAAAGATACAATCAGCAAAGGACTGTAAAACAGTAAACCTCTATAAGGATAAAATAAAATTCTAGGCAGCACATAACGGATATAAACAGGGGAAAACGGTCTTAAACCTGTCATTGAAAAAAAGATATCGCTAGAAAAAAAGAAGGAAAACTGTGTTATCCCTCCAAAAACAAAATAGTTATAGGCAGCTAACGGAATTAATCCAATTATAATTCCGGATAAAAAGACTAAGCCGTCCTTAAACTTGAAAACAGCCCCTGCTAACTCCTTCTCCCAAAATTTATGCAAAAACTTCTTAAAAACCCATGTAACCCCTAATGATAATACTGCAGCAATAGAAAAGATGCCTGCATAATACTCAAAAAAAGTGGAAAAAGCTATGAAAAACCCTGAAATAAAGAAAAAGTTTTTATCCTCTATTAAACTGAGTGTAACCAAATAAAAACCGGTGAAAGCTATTAAACCTGTAATAACAGGGCCAGGCATAGTTGTTGAATACTGGAATAATATAGTCCCGAAACCAAATATTACTGACGTGAGTAAAGCAGATTTTCTACTTACAAAAAGCAGTGAAAACTTGTAAATCAGTACTATAAGTAGTGCTCCTGGCAATGCAGAAGCTACTACTAAGAAAAGAAACATCATTAACTCATAATTATTTCCGTCATCAAAATCTCTGTCATATACCTGGTATGACTCCATATCAGTTTGTTCAACGAAGTATTGGCCTTCATTTGTCTCGTTAAAATATACCTCAGTATTCAAAACATTGTCGTATTCAGTAGGTAGATCGAAAAAAGACGTATATGCTAGATAAAAAGGAGCGTAAACGAAAGAAGATCCTGGAGCTTTATCCGTATAGTAATTTCCGTTATAATAAGCTCTATCCCCTGTATAATTAACGTTTTGGTTAATATTTAACTCGTTTCTCTCAACAAGACTTTGGGATAACGAAACCCTGCTTAACTCATTCCAACCAACATAATGTGAGAAAAGAGTGAAAACTATGAAAAAAGCTAAAAAAAGTTTCAAACCATCCGAAAACCGTTTATCCATATACAAAACACTCCTTCGTAAAAATAAAAAATTTAATTCACTCACAAATATCTTCACGAGTTATTGATTTATTATGTAAAGCACTTGCAACAAGTATTTCACTAAAACCGCTTCTAACAAACTCCTCAACATCCGAAATATCTCTAACCCCTCCTCCTGTAATAAAATCAACATATTCCTCTTCAAACTCATTTACAACCTCTTTTAAGGCATTATTAACGCCTGAAAAAGACCCAACTCTCTTAATATCTAGAAGAATAAACTTTTTAACACCTATTTCTCTAAAAACCTGGACAGCTCCTTTAACCGATTTAAAGCTTTTATCCGAGCTAGAAATTACTTCAGAATCTTCTACATCTATACTAACAACTACTTTATCCTCTCCCAGAATATTTAAAGCATTTTCAACAAATTCCATTGATTTTATAGACTCTGTGCCAAAAATAACTCTCTCAAAGTGTTTTAAATAATCTAAATTACCCATTAACTCCTTAGTATCTCCAATACCGCTATCAACAGCTAAATCCAGCCCTTTATCTGTAGAAAGTTTCTTTAAAATACTGTAATTATCTCCTTTACCCATTATAGAATCTAAATCGGCCACATAAAACTTTTCAAAGCCAAAAAGTTCCTTAATTTTTTCCGCAACATCAAAAGGGTTAGAAGAATCAACGATATCTGAATTAACCGGGCGATAAGATTCTCTATCGCCTTGTTTTCCTCGAACAACCTCTCCTTCTAAAATATCTAAAACAGGTAGTATGGCCATAACCAAAAGTTTGAAACCATTATATATATTTGTTAAAAACTTGTCTATATGTCAAAAAAACTTGTTATCAAAATAGGAGGTAGTATAATAAGAAAAGGCCTTCTTAAACAAGTCCTAACTTCTATAACCCACTTATCTCATGAAAACGATACCATCGTTATTACAGGAGGAGGAGGCTTAGCAGACGAGATAAGAAATTATGACAAAAGTTACGGATTAGATAAGAGTTCATCACATTTCCTAGCGATAAAAACAATGGACTTAAACTCAGAACTGGTTGAATCGCTAGATAAAAAATTTAAAGCAGTAAAAACTCTTCAAAGAAGTTCAAAAGAAAAAATACCTGTTCTAAAAACCGAAAAAATACTTAGAGATTCCGATATACCGCATTCATGGGAAGTTACCTCCGACAGCATTTCTCTATTTGTAGCAGAAGAGATTGGCGCTAAACATCTCTTACTGATCAAAGATGTTGACGGAATCTATGGAAAAGACAAAAAAATAATAAAGGAAATAAACTCAGAAAACTTAGATAAATTAGAAAGTAGCTGTTTAGACAAGTATTTCCCGAAAGTAAAAACTGAAAAAGTTTGTAAAACATTTATTGTTTCAGGAACGGACCCGCAGAGAATAAAAAACTATTCGGAAGAAAGTACTGTAAAAACCATAGTTAGGCACCGGTAAAATGAAATTTAATCCTTACAAGTTTTACAGGCTTGATTTTTCAATAAGGAATCTAGGGATATCCGTTCTAGCAATAACAGCCACCGTTTTTTACCATGGTTCGCCCGGAATTTTAGAATCAATTATTCCGCTGATGCATTTACTTCTAATACAAATGAACTCTTTTTCCATGAACGATTTTTATGATTTTAAAGTATGGGATGAAGAAAATTACTCAAAAAAATTATTTGAAAAAGGTTTTGGCAAGAAAAAAATACTTTTTCTAACAGTTCTACCTCTAATAATTACAGCATTAACAATAACTCAGTTAAAACCTGTTTTATTGCTTTTACCCACTTATTTCCTACTTTTCCTCCTCTACCAACACCCCTCTACAAGGCTTAAAAACAACTGTTACTGGTCGATTTTTCTAAACTCAGTATGTCTAGGTACCATCCTTTTCGCTTACCCTTACTTTTACCTAACTAATACAGTAACTCCGGTTTTTATTGCATTGACAGCAACATTTACTTTATACCTTGCTTTCCATGAAGTAGTACACCAGATCGCTCATATGAAAAAGGACAGGATAAACTCTTTACCTGAGAAAAAAGGAATAAGTTATGCATCTACTTTTGGTAAAGTATTCTTACTTATTTCAATAATTGTTAACCTAATAGTGTTCTCATTAAACCCTTCCCAACATGCCATACTGATTATACCCGCATCATTCACAGTTTATAGATTACTCAAACTCCGTGGATTACAGCCAAAGATCACCAACTACCAAAAAATACGGTCGAGGTGGGACAAGTTTTACAGCTTCCAAGAAGCAGGCGCTTTTATTTTATTCGCTCTATTACTGGTTATTTAGTGAAAAACTGTTCAGAACATCATTAAAAAAACTGTAAACGTTTTCTAGTTCTATTACTCCGGTTAAAATACCTAGTAGTAACGAGGAAAGATATACAAAAATTAGGTACAATCCCAAGAAAAATATGTTAACACCAAAGTAGGTTTTAGCTAAATATGTTACAACTAAAACAAATAAATTAACTAAAAAGTACTTTAACATTTTTAAATCCAACATAAAGATTTCTAGTTTCTTTTTAACAACTATAACAGATGTTAACATATAAACTGTAAAACCTAATAACAATCCTATTGCAGCACCTTCTAGACCAAATAGAAAAGATAAAAATAAGGTGGAAACAACATTTGAAAAGAAAAAAATCAAAGATATTTTTAGCAAAACCTTCTTCCACCCTAAAGCAACCATTAAAGAATTTACAGGACTTGTTGTAACACCAATAACTAGCCCAAATGCCATAATAACCATCGCAAAACTACCTCCCGCATACTCTGTTCCAAAAAAGACCTCTATGATATTCTTAGAAAAAAGAAAAACCATGATTAGGAAGGGGAGAGATAAATAATACACCCACTTAACAAAGTTTTTAAACAGATCTTTGGCTTCTTCTAAACTACTCCTAGATACGAGATCAGAAAGTTTCGGAAGCATCATAAATCTAAAACCATGTAATATGAAGAAGACCGTGCTAGAAATAGTAAAACCCGCGCTGTAGAGTCCTATAATATGAGATGATGCAAATATAGTTAAAGAAATCATTCCAACAAATTCTACAGATGACATTACAAGATAATTTAGGAAAAAAGGCATAGAGAATAAGAGAAGTTTTTTGGAGTCAAAATTTGAGAAATTTCCACTAAATTTCCGGAAAAAAACAGTTATAGCTATTCCACCTACTACTAATACAGTTATTAGATAGGCAAATGGAACATAAACTATAGAAGCACCCATATAAACAATTAAAGCTACTAGTAGCAAACTTAAACCGGAGTAGATAATTAAGTCTGCCAAAATTTTTGTTTTAATTTCTCCTACCCCTCGAAAAAAACTGAATAGTATTGTGTTAAAGGTGAAAAACGGTAATGTAACAAGCAAAACTCTTAGAATATAAGAAAAATAAGTTAATCCTGCTAAGCTCTGTATAAAAGGGGCTAAAAAGAACAAAAATCCGCCTAAAACAACTGAAAAAGGGATCGAAATTTTTAGCGCAGTTAATAAAACACCTCTCTTCTTATCCATGCCATCAAAATATGCAGTCCATCTTGGAACAACTCTATCGAAACCTAAAGCGCTAATTATTGTCAAAATGTAAAGGATAGAGAAACCTAGAAAGAACTCACCGTACTCCCATGGTAAGTAGCTTCTACCTACAACAGTACGTAAAACAAACTTTAGGACCTTGCTGAAAAACAGACCTACTAAGTAAAAGAATACAGAAGCTCCTAACTTGTCATATAAAGTAGACATTACTTGAAAAATGATTTTCCAACATTAAAAACTAATCGGGAGATAGGAATATTATAGAATAGATAAGAGAAACGATTAAAGAAGTGAAAACTAGTAAAATTAGAGCAGGGCCTAGAAAAGTATTAGTAAAATGTGTTAGAGCTATACCAATTACTAGTAATAAAACTGCTAAAACAGTTGCAAAAACTTTTAGATCTAAAATCCCTCCTTCTTTTCTTAAAACTGTTAACAGATGACCCATATTTATTCACCGACTTTTTCAGTCAACTTATCCTCTTCAGAAGGTACTACCTTAACTTGAGCTCCTTCAAATTCTTCAGGGATTTTTCCGTTGTTTAATTCATACAAAAAAAGTCCTAAAGCAGTTACTTCAGAGTGAGGCTGGTTCCCAACCCCTACATTGTAATCAACAAGACTGTAAACTTCTCTGGGGACTTTTTGAGAACCTACCACAACTAAAACATCTTTATCAGGTTTTTCTCCATTGATCTCAGAGGCTACTTCCTTGAACGGAAGGCCGTACATAGTTAAGTGGACAGTAACTCCTTCAAAATCTTTTATAATCCTTCTAAAATCTTCTCTGTACTCCACCTCAAAAAAACCACCCCATCTAGCGGTTAAATCCTCAATACTCTCCATCATGTTGGAATCACTCTCCCCAGAAAATATTATTTTATCCGCTCCAAGCTGTCTAGCCGTCAACCCTACATGCGTTGAGATACGGTCGTCACGGCCTCTTCTATGCCCGAGCCTTAGAACTGTAACCATAACATTAAGTTGTTACCAAAAGCTTAAAAACTAAAAATCATCAAGGGAACTTTTAGAAAATAGAGAAGATAAGACAGCTAAACCAAACAGTACAGCCAGTTGTAAAGCCTTTACACCAGGCGCAGAGAAAAAGTCCTCAGACCTTTCTATATTAACTCTAACCTCTTCATCCTGCTCAACCATATCAGTCCTATCGAAAACAGACAGCTCAACTAATCCTTCACAGCTTCTTGGACAAGTAATCGCTCTAAAGTTTATTCTTACAGGTCTTACAGATCTAGGAGGGACTTCAACCCTTGAACGGTATCCTTGAGACCTATCTCCCTCAATAATAGTTTCAACCGATCCTTCATCGCCAGAAACATGCGACATCGATGATAGCTCCACATCAAAAGTCTTTGTGTAATCCGCATCATTACCTATAAAAGCTACAACGAAGTCATCACTTTCAAAAGAGAGAGATACCTCAGACGAGTCCAGGTAGAATATCTCCATAGGAGTTATTATAGCTCCACCAGGAACAGTTAAACTACCTCCCAACCCTGTTTCACCGTATACCCAGAACTCTTGTACGCCGTCCCAGTCTTCACCAATCGTTGTTGTACACTCATTAATCTCAGAGGATTCAAGAGAATCGAAACTCGATGAACCGCATAAAACATTTTCAGGTCTACAGCCCGAATCACCGCAGATAAGCGCATCATTTACGCCCGATTCATGGCTTATATTAGGCCTGAAAACAACCTCATCACCGATCTCGTACTCTTCATCCTCTCTTTCCTCTCCTTCACTATCATAAACAGAGTAATCTCCTCTCCCTGTTATTTCAGGAGGTATGAATATCTCAAAATACATTTCATCGAGTTCATACGGCTCATGGTAAAGGATTTCAGACTCCCACTCGTCTTCGTCCAACATGTAATCGAAATCAGGTTCAAAGTTAGTGGATCCATCATAACTGTTGAAGTAACAAGCAAGAGGTTCTAAATCGTACTGGTAATCCGCACAGTTCTCCTGAAAATGGTTAGAATCGTACTCGCCGAACTTAAAATTCCATTCATACTCAGTTCCATGTACAAAACCGGAGCTGTTTAACTCAGCAGCAATCCATGTCTCGTCACCTCTTCCAAACTCCTCTCTAGCAGTCTGACTACTGTCAGTAGCGGAATCATGGTTTCCGACATCCCCTCTCCTAATGCTTTTTACTTTCTCATTGTCAGAACAGTCCGGCCGATCACAGATCAAAGGCTCACCATCCACAAAAAACCTTCCTGAAACCGGATCAGAACCAAAATCTTTGAAAGAAACGTTTAGAACAGGGTCCTCACTAAACTCTTCATCCGCTCCCTCAACATCTGTGACGATAGGTCTGGTGTTGTACTCCAAATCTATAAAGTTGGGAGAGCCTTCAGCAGAAATACCTTCATAACCATAAGATGTAGAAACACCTAGCCAAGAAATAGTTTCAGAACTTCCGGTTCCTTCACAGTCCGAACCAGAGCTTAGGTCGCAAACCCTTGCTTCAAAAGAATCCTCGGAAACTTCATCAACCTCGACAAAAACAAAATCCTCTCCATCTCTACCCTTCAAACTTGTAACTAGCACAGGGCTTTCAGAAAATCCTTCAAAATCAGGGTCAAATCCAACATCTTCGAAATAGAATTCCTGCCAGTCCCCTTCATCAGAGTACTCGAAAGACCCGTGCATAATCTCTCCTCCGTTCAACCTTTCCTGCTCCCAAACATCCATACCGTCAGAGAAAGCAAGCCAAGAAAACTCACCTAATTCAAAGTACTGATCAATACCTCCCCCGGTACCGGCATATACTTCGTAACGGTAATCGTCCTCACAATCTTCCCCTCCCTTGTAAGCACAGAAGTTAGAAGTTGCCACTCCATCACCTACAGAAACGGTTTCACTCACTCCGAAACGGTAGTATGCAGGTATTTCACCCGGGTGGTAGTCGCCATCAAAGTAATCAAAACTATTCAGAACAATAGAAGAACCGTCAAAGCCGTTTTCAAGGCGGTTGTGGTAAAAGCTTGTTTCCACAGAAGTCCCCTCACTACCGCTAACCCAGTCAGGGTCAAGCTCATAACCTAGATCTACCCCTATAATATCTCTAACTCTTTCATTAAAATTTATCACACTAACATACTCATTACTATAACCTTCACCAAAACCACACTCTCCATCATCCTCATCCAACACACATATCTGGTGGGCAAAAAAGTTATCCTGTAAAAAAGTTCCATCCGTAATATAAAGCCCAAGATTAGCGTCAGAAACTCCCGGATTATTTGAGGTCATAGCAGAGAACTGGAAAGAAAAATCATCGGTTGCCTCAATATCTTTACCAAACACTTCCTCGACTGATAAAGATGAAATTGCGTGTTCATCATCCTCAAAAGCCGTAAAAGCACCTATTGATTCATAATACGGCCCTTCATAAGACATAGATGGAACTGAAAAAAAGGAGATTAATATAAAAACTGCGAAAAAACCCTTAACCAAGTTTTGTTTTCCATCCAATGTATTGAAAAATTAGCCTCCATCCTTTTTATCTTTTCAATTAAAAAATTAACTTAATGGTAGAGAAAATCGGGACAATAATATCGACTGAGAACAGCCCTACTTCACAGGACATAAGCTTTGTTTTGGAAAAACCGGTTAACAAAGAACAGTTTATAGAGTACGACACACAACAGGGCAAAGCTATAGCAAGAGTATCAAAGGTCAGGAAATCCAATATTTTCTA
>JALDAI010000085.1 GCA_022729285.1 Candidatus Nanoanaerosalina archaeon | reverse complement strand
TTGGAAGTACACAAGACATCCTAACTACTTTGGAGAATCGCTTATGTGGTCTTCATTAGCATTATTCACAATCTCTCTAGGAGGGTCTCCAGTAGTTATTATAAGCCCTATTCTGCTTACATTTCTTCTGCTTAAAGTTTCAGGAATTCCTTTATTAGAGGAAAAACTGATGGAATCAGAAGAGTATATAGAGTACGCAGAGAAAACCAGTAAGTTCTTCCCACTACCCCCTAAGAAGTGAAAGACCTCAAAAGTATTTATTGGTTGGAAAACAAAACTTCAAACCTGATGAATATCAAAAACGATGTGTTAAAAATCTATACAGACGGCGCTTCAAGAGGTAATCCTGGACCCGCTTCCTACGGTTTTGTTTTTAGGTTTGACGACGACGGAGAGGTTTTAAAGGAAAAAGGGTTTCTTGGGAAGACCACTAACAACCGAGCCGAGTATAACGCTGTTATACATGCTTTGGAGAAAGCTGAAGACTTTACAGATAACATAGTAGAGGTTTACTCGGACAGTAAACTATTGGTTAACCAGGTTTCAGGAAGGTGGAGAGTTAAGAACCAGGAGTTAAGGAAGCTGTTTAACCATGTCAAAGATGCTGAAGAGGCTTTTGAAAAGGTTTCTTATACACATGTTAGGAGGAGTAACAAATTTGTCTCTAAAGCGGATAAACTTTGTAACAATGTTTTAGACCAAGAAGGTTTTTAGATGGATGAAAAAATAGAGGAAGTTAAGAAATTAGTTAACTACGATTATCCAAGACTTTTTGATAGACTGGAGAAAGCTGAAAAGTTTTCTAAAATAGTTGTAGAATCCTACAGGTCTTCTAACGGTAATTTGGACAGTGTTGAGGCCGATATAATACTTTTTCTTAACTCAGAAGGTAAAACTGTTTTTCAGGACGGTGAGAACGAGCAGTTTTTAGAAGAGGTCTTAAGTATTTTTGAAGAATAAAGAGAGGTTGAGCTAGTTACCGTTTAGCTCAAGGTGTTTGATAGCCTGGAAAGCTATGCTTCTTACTTCATTGTACGTCGCTGTATCGATGTTACCTTTACATCCGTTATCTGCTTCTCTAATCTGTTTTAGGTCGTAGTCCTCAAAGTCGTCTGACTCCTCAAAAACGTTTATGAACTCGGTTTCCGGAAAGTTTTCAACTGCTTCCTCATAAAATCTTCTGGCCTTCACATTACTGATTCTACCGTCAAATACCACGGCGTTGTACTTGTTCTTGTCTAATGCTCCATAGGCCTCATCGAAGTCAGTCAGGTTGTCAACTTTGTAATCTGTTGAAAGTAAGTCAAAGATCTTTGATACATACCTGCTCTTAACTTCACACTCTTCAACAAAGAGCACGCTTTTGCCATAACTATTATTTTCTTTCATCATCGTCTTACTGAGACATTAAAACATTATATACTTTTCTTCAAAAAACTGATAAATTTTATAACTATTAAGTAACTAACAAGTTTTATGGTTTTGTTTGAGGATGAAAAACCTCTATACAATTTAGAAACTTACAGAGAAGATGAAAGTTTTCTGAAAAAAGCTTTGAAAAAAACTTTGGCAACCGGACTTATACTCTCCTCTTTAGTCTTAGCGTCAGGAGAACCTAGAAATTTAGCGTCAGAGTACCTAAAGGACCGTAGTTTCAAAGTTGAACAAGTAGTGAGTGAAGGTTCAAAGGATAAGGTTGGAGACGGATTTGGAGAAGGGTATAACAGTGTTATACAACATGATGTTGTCCGTCTTACCAACAGCGTACAAATCAGGAAAAATTATATACAGGATAAGATGGCTGAGGTTAACAGTAGAAAAGGTATAGATGTTCCTGAAGGATTAGTGACTGTGGCTTACGACGGTGAGAAAGAAGGTAAGATAATGTATGTAAAATACAGTATGAGTGATTTGAATAACGGTGAACCTGTTGTCCCAACAGATCTTAAAGTTACTGATTCTGCTTTCGAACTTGAACACGAGGATGATTTTTTAAGTACTTTAATCCATGAGTACAACCATGTAAGAGCTCTTAACAGGTCTGAGGTAATTGATAATGAGAAGTATTACACCGATATAGATTCTGATCTGCACTGGTCGGATATTTTTTCTAAGGAGAGGTATGGCGGTGAGTTCGATAATTTTTATAAAGAAGTTACTGAAGAGGTTCAGACTCCTATACTTGAGATACTGGCTTTGGAGGAACAGCTCTACCACCATGAAAGAGGTTTGGACGTGTCTGAGAGTTATGATTTCCATGTTAACTCTCTTTATCTGAGGTATGTAGGCGAGTTGGAGCAAGGCCTTGAAAAGTACGATGCCTGCGAAACTCTTTACGATGATTTAAACGACTTTTTGTCAGGTTCTTAAAAAAGTTCCGAAGAGTTTATAAAAAATAGTTGGTTTTTACTTAATAATGGTAAAAGGAGAGGATGTTTACAGTTCGGTTAAGAGTCTGGGTATAAAAGCTCTTTCAACCGGTTTAATCTTAGGCATATCTTTTGTACCTGTTTCTGCTGAGTCTGTTGATTACGATGAAGTTGTTGAAGAGAACGAGGCGCGTTACGAGGTTTCTAATGCTGTTGAGTCTGAAAAGTCTTTAATGTACTTTGAAAAGTTTTTCACTGATACCGGTGGAAGCGGTGTTGACTCTCTTTACTCCACTGCTAACACTGTTTTAGATGGCGGTGTTAACAGTAGGGAGGATATGGAAGGTTTTATGGAGAAGATAAATGAAGGTTTAC
>JALDAI010000067.1 GCA_022729285.1 Candidatus Nanoanaerosalina archaeon | reverse complement strand
TTTATCTTGTTGAGCTCTTCTATAAAGAGCCGCTTTCTTCATATCAGTAACATCAATAACCATGTGGTCAGGAAATAATTCTAAAACTTTTTTAGCGATGTAGCTTTTTCCTTCTCCCTGTTTCTGAACGCCAAAAATCATCAAAGGATCTTCAAAGTCTTTAGAAAGGAGTTGAAGGAAAATCCCCATTTTATTCAAATTTTCTCCTGCAACTTCTCTTAAGTCAACATCTTCTTCCCATTCTTCTAAATACTTTTCAACAACCTCAAAATCCGACATATAATTCATTACTTGAAGTAAACAAATTTAACCTTATCGAACCTATTTTTTATTCAATTTACAGAGATCTCAGTTTTTCTCTCCGTGGATAATTTTTGGATAACAAGTATTAATACTTGTGAAACCAATACTGTTTTTTCAAATATTCGAAGCATAGATTCCGACCGATAAACTTAAATAAAACAATATGTTATTACTTAATAATGACTACACACTTTGGAGTTGGTATGGTTAAGCCTGAAGAGTTCAAGGAGAAAAACTTCTACACAGAATCCACTGTATACGACGTAGAAAAGGATAAAAGCTCCGATATAGCTCTTCTAGCAGACGGATTCTTTGATAAAAACATGGTAATGAAAAAGAAAGAGAGAAGGTTCGATAAAGCAGTATACGAATCATTTATGCTTGATTTTTGGAACAACTTACTAGACCTATATACAAAAGAAACAGGCACCAACTTCCTAGCTCCAGAGTCAAAAGACATACTTTACGACTTCGATACAAGAGAATCACTTCTAGTGATGGAACAGATGCCCGGTAAAGCTCTGAAAAAGGTTTCAAACGGTAAAGAGTTTAACTACTTTGAACCGTTAGACATGGAGTTACAGAAAGCCGACGCCATATCATACATGGTAGGAGGCATCAACAAGATAAAAGAGTCAGAGATGTTGGTTCACGGCGACTACGACGCAAGACACATACTTTTTTACAGAAACCCTGAGACAAACGATCATTCATTATCAGTTATCGATGTAGAAAACTCAAGGCTGGAAAAAGACCTTGAAAACGTTTACAAAGAGACAATCACTATGGAAGAAGAACTTGATAAACACCTTCCAAGCAGACAGGAGTACTTTTACGACAAAGGATACCAAGAAGTCGAATCACTTTACTGTAGAGAAGACATTATCGAACAAACTCAGAAAATGTTCAACGAAAAGTACAAGAAAGAAGGAAAACCGCTGGTAAAAGTCGATCCTTTCAAAAAAGAAGTAGAGTACTAAAAAACAGTAAAAACTTTTAAAGTGATAAAAATGAGTTTTTTAACCGATATAAGACAGTTTTTAGTAGATAAAGAGGTTTTGAACCCTTTAGACATAAAAGAAGAGGTTAGAAAGAAAGAATTCGGTAAAGTTAGAGACATATACTCCGCTAGAGACGGTGTCTACAAATCTGAAATCGAAGAAGTAAGGAACATTTTTACAGGAGGTTTAAACAGTCTTGAAGAGTTCAAAGAAGCGGATTCAGACTTCTTGAAATCAGGAGTTCACCAATCAGATGTAGGCAGTGTTAAAAAAATTGTTTCAGTAGGCTATGGAGTTAACCAGTCAGAAGTAGGCTCAGTAGAAGAAATCTATTCAAAAGATAGCGGAATATATAAATCAGATCTACGGAAGATCGGTGTAATAAGTTCAGAAAATAAGGGGATAAATAATTCTAAGGTAGGTAACATTGATGAAATCAACAGTGAGAGAGACGGGATCTACAGTTCTATAGTGGGAGAAGTTGGTTCATTGAATTCTGAAAGCCAAGGAATAAATAATTCAGAGGTTGGAAAAGTTGGCGAGATCGAATCAGAGTTTGTAGGCGTTACTAATTCTAAAGTAGAAAAGATAGGAAAGATTTTATCACAGGCAACAGGGATAGAGAACTCAAAAATCAAAGAAGTAGATAGTATTTTCGCGGAAACAGTGGGAGTGAGAAACTCTTCCGTGGAAAGTATAGGAAGTATATTCTCAATAGGAATAGGCATTTCAAACTCCAGCGTATCCATTGTAGGAGATATAAGATCAGGTAAAGGTGGGGTATACAGATCCAACAACATCAATGTGTTCGGCAACATTGAGAAAAAATACAACAACACAAGGACTTGGTCAGCTTTTATGGAGTCACACAATGTCTACAATGTAGGAACCAAGATAGAAGGAGATATATTAGACCATAAAACCTATGGCGGGCTTGTAGCGACAAAAAACTTAGATGTAAAAGAGTACAACAGAGGACTAACCGTTTTAACCAACAACAAAAAAGGAGGAACATGTACTTTTACAGGTGACTGGGATAAGCTGCAAAAAGTATTAAAAGAAGATACAGATACTCTGAAAAACATGAAGCTTTTTCCTGTTCTTGACAGAAATTTTGGTTCGTTAGAAGAACTTTTAGAGTTTAATGAGGAAATAGGGAGTTATTTTGAAACACAGCTTGAGCCTGAGGATACTTCTAAAAACATTAAGTACATTAAACCGTTTCTATGGCTCAATGAAAAACATCTCGCACAGATGGTAGAATCTACTACTAAAGGCTACGAGAAAAAAGCTAAAAAAAGGTTACAGAGATTCGGTTATAACCTCTCCTTCATGAACGGAAACAATATTAGAGAAGTATTAAACGATTTAGAAACCGGTAAAAAAGAACATAAAGTCGGTAAAGATCTTTATGAAATAGGTAAAAACATGGATTACATCGACTTCATAAATACAGAGACTTTAGAGAGATTTGTTAGTGAGAGAAAAGACTTTTTACAGATATTAGAAGACCTAGAAGAAGATATAGAGTTTTTCGAAGAAGACTCTCCTTACAAAGAGTTAGCTGAAGACCTGGTTTTAGAAAATGCAGAAGATCTTACAAAAATCTACAGTAGAGCAGAAAAAGCAGGGATAAACCCTTCTTTTAAGGCTTTAAAAAAGCTTAAAGGGTTAGAGGGGCAGAGAAAAAACACAGGTTTTTCTAAAGACATTGAACAGGAGTACATAGAAAGCTTGATGGAACAGGACATTGAGAACAAAACAAGAGAGTATACAAAACAGGCTTTAGGAAACCTTGGTTTAGACAAAGTTGAAAGCCTTTACTTCCAAATAACCGGTAAAGAAAGCGAAATGTCCCAAAAAGACATCAAACTTTTGAAAGCGTACCAGAGGTTTGAAAAAAACAGAGAGTCAACGGAAAAACTTTTAGTATATGGAGACAGTGTTTATGGACTACAAGAGAACCAAAGATGGCTGGAAGAAAAAGGTTTTGAAGAGAGTAGGTTGACCGGTTTTGAGACAGAGTTTATCGAGTTAGGGTATGACGAACAAAAGATTAGGGATGAAAAAGAGCTTGTTCTTAACGAGATGAACCACCTTTTACAAAGATACTCTGAAGAGACAGGCAGAGAATTTGAGGCTGAAAGTTTCGAAGATTTCCTAAAGATAAAGGAGAGCGAGAAACCTCCTTCCGATAGTAATGCTCAGTTCCTTTACAGAAGGATTTTTAAAGAAAAACTTAATGAGTACAAAGGGATTGAGAAACGGATTGATAGCATACCCGAAAAAGTCAAAGTAAGGACCGCTACTCCGCTTGAATCAGTTGAGATGGGAGATCACTTTGCTAACTCGTGTTTTGCTATAAGCAAGTCTAACGGTTGGGGTGCTATAGGTAATGCTGTTGATATTAACAAGCAAGTTCTTTATGCTGTTGACGAAGATGACAAAGTTCTTGGGCGTATGTTGACCGCTGTAACTGATAACAACAAACTTAGTTTCTACAACCATTACAAAAACGTTGAAGGAGATTTGAAACCGGTTTTTGAACACGCTGTTGAGAGGTATGGGCAACATCTGGGGCTTGAAACGGCTGAGAATGAGAGGGAAGTTTCAACTCTTGAATCAGATGTTTGGTACCGTCAGATGTACAATTAGAGGAACTGTTTTGAAAGTATAAAAGTAAGGCTTCC
>JALDAI010000066.1 GCA_022729285.1 Candidatus Nanoanaerosalina archaeon | reverse complement strand
CGTATGTAACCAGTATTTTTCCAAAACCGCCGCTACTTCTTCTTATATCTAAAAAATCTTTCGAGATTAAAGAACCAAGTTTGTTAGAAATTTTTTGGAAAAAATCGTTTTTAGTAACAACTTCCTTAGACTCCTTGAAAGAATGGAAAACCCCTCCTAAAAACATCAAACCAATTATAACCGTTGAATTAAACAAAAAACTGTTTAAGGAAGGCTCTAAGAAGAAAGAATAGCCCAAGTTAAGGGCTTCTAAGGAAATATTAAAACTGTAAACCGCTGCTATAATCAGAACAGCTAAAGAAAACAAAGCCGGTTTTGAACTAGAAATTTTTGAGTAAACCGATGAAAATAGGAAAGTAGCTCCAAGCCCTAAACCGAAAGAAAGTAGATAAGAAACTGTTAAGATCGGTAGAACAGTTAAGCTACCGTAAAATAAGTTGGAAATTAGTAAAGGTAATATAAAAAGGATAAAATAGAATATAAAGTCTTTCAGTATAAAGTTTAACAACAGAAACGACTTCTTGAAAGGTAGTAGCCTTGAAGAGTACACTAGAAGGTTTTTATCGCCTAAAAGATTATCCATACTAGTCTTCGATACAAAACCTATAACTCCAACATTTAAACCGAAGAAAAGCATCAAAAAGTGTATTAGAAACTGTAACTGTTCAAATGAAACTCCGTAAGCAGTTAATGCTAACACCATTATGGATGAAACAGTAAAAATCACTAGAGGAAACAAAACAAACTTTTTTACACCGAAAAGCTCAGTGTGCATTCGCCACTCTTCCTTTATCATCCATTCAATAAGACTTATCATCAACCACCCTTAGAAAAGTATCAGAAAGAGTTTCATCTTCTTTCTTAACATCTGATTTCTCCCCGGAAACTACTAATTCACCTTCTTCAAGTATACCGATATGTGAACATATCTCATCAGCTAAGCTAAGTACATGTGTTGAGAGGAACAACGTATTCCCTTCACCAACATAATCAACGAAAAAACTCTTAAGCCTCTCCTGCATAACAGGATCCAAGTTTATCAACGGCTCATCAATAAAAACAAGCTCAGGCTCGTGGATAAACGCTTGCGCAACCATGATCTTCTGTTTCTGTCCTTTTGAAAGAGATTTGTTCAAAGTATCTAACAGTTCATTAAAACTAAGAAGGTCCGCCCACTCCTTTATTCTAGAACCTGTTTCAACAACACCTCTTACAGAACATACAAATTCTAAATACTCCCTAGGAGTCATAAAGCTTGGAGGATCCTCTCTTTCAGGAAGTATACCGACTTTTTTCCTGACTTCTTTAGATTTTTTAACAGGGTCTAAGCCCATTACACGACATTCGCCAGAAGAAGGGGTTTCCTGACCGGTTAAAATGTTTATAGAAGTAGTTTTACCAGCACCGTTAGGACCTATAAAACCGAATAACTGACCTTCTTCAACAGAAATACTGAGGTTTTTAACCGCTTGTATATCCCCAAACTTTTTCGAAACAGAATCCGTGTGTATAACAGACATTAAAACATCCTTGGATTTACAGGTTAATACTTTTTTGGGAAAAATAGTAAAAGTACATAAAAATTGGAGAGAAAATAGATTATTGATGTTGCACAAATTAGAGGACTTAACTCCTAAAAAAATTGTTTTGTTCGGAGTAGGCGTTTTAACACTTTTTTACTTCTTAATCGTTTTAGTCGATCTTTTCAATATTTTCAACCTCAGATCAGTTTTTTCCGACTTTACTTTCCCTTTCTTATGGGACTACTTATTCGTTGAAAGAGGTCCTGTAGAAATACTACAGTGGCTAAGCCTAGGATTTTTTGCAATAACAAGCGGCTTTGTCGCAGGAAAGCTTTCCGACAGAGGAAGAGTTAAAGAATCTATTTTCTGGTCTTTAATGGCTTTAACAGGAGTTATAATGGTTATGGAGGACGCTGGCAACATGAGACACTTCTTTTTAAGAGAATCTTTCCCTATCAACTTCGTTCTCACAAACCAGCTAGAAACACTTTACTTCATTACTATAGCAGCTATACCTCTATCAGCAATTTTCATCTACGGAAAACATGTTAAACACAGCAAAAAAACTTTGAAACTACTTGTTTTAGCAGTGGTGTTCTACGGGTTCGCAGGATTTATTTCAGGGCCTGCTGATCTAACCTCCATAAACTACCATATAGGCAATGCTATATACGAAACACACGTCTTTATTGGAGGAGAAGAACTGAGAGAACTTTATGAACAGACAGACGAGGAGATTTTGGAGCTGGAGGAGGAACAAGGTATTAGGTGGGAAGATGTCAGGTATAGAATGAAAGACACTATTGTCGAAGAAAGCTCAGAGTACCTTGGAGCCACAATGTTTTTCGCCGCGGCTGTTTCATACCTAAATCTGTTGAAAAAAGAAGAGTCCTAATTTAAAAGCAAAGGTATATTTTTAACCCATAAAAATGTTGGAATCAACTTTCTTACATGCATATCAACAGAAAAGGGATAAAAGAACTTATTGAGGAAAAAGACCTTATAACTAATTATACCGATCTAGACAGGCAGATAACTCCTAACGGATTTGATTTAACCGTTAAAAGTGTCGAAAAAATTGTTGAAAAGGGAAGTATCGATTTTACAAATGAAGAAAGGGTTATCCCTGAAACCAAGGAGTTAGAAACAAAAGATGGCTGGTGGGATCTTGGAAAAGGCGTTTACAAGATCACTATGAACGAAATAGTGGATATCCCGAATAACATCGTTGGTTACGCATACACTCGTAGCTCCCTTTTAAGGATGGGCTGTCACATCCAAAACGGTTTTTGGGAAGCAGGTTATAACGGTGAAACAAAGTGTCTTTTAGTTGTTGAAAACCCTAAAGGAATGAGGCTTAAGAAAGGAGGAAGAGTTCTCCAACTTGCTTTCCAAGAAATAGACGCAGTTGAAGAAGGTTACAAAGGAATATACAGTTCAAAAAAGAGTTAGAGGCTTTTCAGAGTCGCCTCAACTCCTTCATCACTTACTTCTGCTATGCCATAATATCCTTCATCAACAGATCCAGGGTTAATTATCACCGCTCCATTCACCTTATCGATGCTTCTTCCTTCGTGTATATGACCTGTAAGGATTAGATCAAACTTTTTTCGTTCATAAAGCTTTCTAAGTTTTTGAGATCCTACATGGTTTCCGTCAGTAATATCTACAGTTAGTCCGTACGGTGGCTGGTGTACTACAGCAAACTTCTTACCGGATCCCATTCTCTCATACAGTATTTCTAAAGTACTGACTATTTCATCTTCCTCAGGTTCAAAAGGCGTGTCGAAAGGCGTTATACCTCCTCCAAAGCCTATCGCTTCAAAGCCGTTGAAAGATGCTTCATCCTTGTGTAAGTTCATTCTGTAATCAAGAAGGTTTTTAATACATACCTCCTCCTCATCCATGTTTCCAGGAACCATTTTCACAAGCTTCCTATGTTTATCAAAGATTTTAAGGACTCTTTGAAGCCTTCTTTCATAGTTTTCAAACTTAGATGAGTCAGAGAGATCACCAGCGCAAAGAGCTGCATCGAAGTCGTCTTCTCTGTAAAAAATTTTCTCAAGGTTTTCAAGGTTGCCGTGGATGTCGGATAAAAGAAGTACTTTCATAAACACCAAGTTTACAAAGGTATCAATTTAAAGGTTTTTCAGACCAATTCCTTTAATGTACTGTTGAGTTGTTAAAAGTAAAGCCCCGATGGCTTAGTTCGGTAAAGCAGCTGACTCGTAACTGCCCGTTGTACTCCATGGCCTGGCGGTATAACGGGTGCTGGGATTTTTCCTAGTAGCCTCTTCCATCCTGTGGCAGGGACGGAAGAACCTGTGATGTAGAAGATTTTAAGTGCTGACAAGAGATTGGATGAAGAAGTGAACACCCTTTTAACAGGTTTTTAGGGCTGTAAATCAGTTGCAGAGCACGGTGTAAAATCCTAACCTCTGCAGCCGAGAAATCAGCAGACCACGGGTTCAAATCCCGTTCGGGGCTT
>JALDAI010000023.1 GCA_022729285.1 Candidatus Nanoanaerosalina archaeon | reverse complement strand
GTTCTTTGTAAACCGTCTCAGTTTCTTCTCCATAAATTGTTCGGTACTCCCCAACTCGGAACTCTCCTGAAAGATCTCCAGTCTTTAACAAGACAGTTTCCACATTCGGGTTCATATCAACGATGTATTCCGCTACTTCTTTTTCATCGAAGCTTCCATGACCCGGACTTATAACCACGACAGATCCTATCACCTCATAAGATGAAGGCATGTTTTCAGGAGGTTCAGGCTTTTTGTCAAAGCTTTTTTGGAAAAATGAAGGCTCAACACCTAACTCACCACATACTTTTTCAACCTTGTCAACCTCTTCTTCACCGTTCATACAAGTAAAGAAAACTTTCTTCCCTTTTTCCTTGAGCTCAGAAAAACTCTTTATACTTTCCAAAACTTTTTCAAGCTTTTCAGAACCATCAAAACCTACTAAAAGAATTTCGTCTCCCTTTTCAGCTTTGAAAACGTTGTTAAAACCGCTAAAACACTGATTTATCTTGAATCCTTGTTTTTCAAACAGTTCAGCCACTCTTTCTCCGTACTTCATAAAGTAAAAGTTTTCTCCAATTAGTTTAAAACTGTCGGAACTTTTTTGTAACCACCGTCCGATGAAAACCAAAGGTTACAGTTAAATAAGTTAATCACCTAAAAAGATTAAGAGAAAAAAGAAACGGACGACAGTAGTATAATAAACTCCTCAGATCTTGAATTGTTCATCATAGGAGCTAACCACTTACTGTCAGTATTGTTTTGAATAATAAAAAAGTGTTAGATATGAAGTACGACGGAATTATATTAGACAACGACGGAGTTCTTATTGAACTTTACCAGCCAGGACAAAGATACGAACAGGCTATAAAAAAACTTTTCAAAAAGAAAGGAGTCAACCCCAGTAAAAGAGATGTTAAAACGTTTATACCAGGTTATACACCTGAACATGTTCAGAAAACCTGTGAAAAACACGGGATAAATACCGAACAGTTCTGGGAAGAGAAAGAAGACGTAACATACAGACTCCAAAAAAGAATGATTTTAAACGGGTACAAAACCCTTTACCCCGATATAGACCATTTAGGAGACATCGATCTTCCTAAAGGAATTGTATCAAACAACCAGCAAGCAATAATTGATTTTATAGCAGAAAAATACTCAGGGATAGATTTTGACTGTTCATTAGGTAGAGAGAAATCTTTGAAAGGTCTTTGGAGGATGAAACCGGAGACTTACTACGTACAAAAATGTATAGATGAGATGGGTCTGGAAAACCCTCTTTTTGTAGGAGACTCCTCCGCAGACATAGAAGCGGCTCATAAGCTAGGTATCGACTCAGTTTTCTTGAGAAGAGAACACAGAGAAGGCTACTACGTAACAAAGAAACCTACATATGAGATCAACAGCCTTAAAGAACTGAAAAAGATTTTGAGCTGAAAATAAGTTGAAAAACTTTAGAAAGAGAAAAAAAGAGAGCATTCACTCCTTTATCTCTTTTTCTAAAAGCTCTCTAGCTTTCTTAGGATCTACTTTACCCTTCGATTTCTTCATAACCTGGCCAACCAAAAAGTTTATAGCGCCATCTTTACCCGATAAAACATCTTCAACAGCGCCCGGGTTCTCAGAAACAGCTTCAGAGATAAATCCATCAACCTCGTCAGAGCTTGACTTAAGCAAATCCTCTTCCTCAACAACTTTTTCCGCACTGATACCCTCTTCAACAACCTTTCTAAGAGCTTTCTCAGCGTTTAGATCGGTTATACTATCCTTCTCTAAAAGTTTTACAAGGTATGAAACATTTTCCTTTCCGCCACATATTTCAGAGTAAGTTTTCTCATTGTAGTTAAGCGTTTTTTTCAACTCCTTAGACATCCAGTTAGCTAAGATATTATGGTCATGGGTTTCCGCTAACTCTTCAAAGTCTTCCGCAAGAACCTTGTCCGTGATAAGGGATTCCGCTACCTCCTCGCTTAAACCGTATTCTTTTACGAATCTTTCAAACTTTTTATCCGGTAGTTCAGGAATACTCTGCTCAACTTCACTAACTAAACTTTTATCAGCTCTAAGAAGCGTTAGATCAGGCTCAACAATGTATCCATAACCTGCTTCAGACTCTTTCTGCCTCATAGAAGTTGTGATTTCCTGAGCAGCACTGTATGCTCTAGTCTCCCTTTTAATCTCTCGACCTCTTTTCTTCAGGTTCTTCTGCCTCATTATCTCATAGTTCAAAGCTTTTTCAATACCTTTAGTACCCGTAATGTTCTTTACCTCAACCCTTTCCCCTCCTTCTATCGATATGTTAGCATCAGATTTTATCGATAAATCAGAGGAAGGATCGTAGATTCCTAAGTACTCCATTATCCTAGTAAGCTTCTGTAAAAAGTTTCTAGCTTCCTTAGGGCTTTTAAGATCAGGTTTGGTAACAACTTCTATCAACGGGATTCCTGCTCTATTGTAGTCTAGTAAAGTATAATTTGAAGAAGAGATACCGCCTCCTACGTGGTTTATCTTAGCAGGATCTTCTTCCATGTGGATCCTTTTTATCCTTACTTCACGGTCTTCACCGCCCAACTTTGTCTTCAAAACACCGTTTTCGCCGACAGGGGTTTCGTGCTGGGTTATCTGGAAGTTCTTCGACATATCAGGGTAGAAGTAAGTTTTCCTGGAAAACCTCATTTCACTGTTTATGCTACAGTCAAGAGCTAAACAAGCCTTTAGAGCATACTCTAAAACTTTTTTGTTAGTTCTAGGCTTGGCACCCGGCATCCCCAGGCAGACTTCACAAGTATTCTTGTTAGGCTCATCTGAGAGATCTGCAGAACATCCGCAGAAAAGTTTTGATTCAGTATCTAGTTGTATATGTGTCTCAAGCCCTATCATAACTCCTTTGTCTTCCATGTTATCACCTCACCTCAGGCCTTTTTATTTGGCCGAAACTCTTTTCAAAAGCTTTACCCGCTCTTACAAGCTTTCTTTCTTCGAAATGGTTTCCTAACAGGTGTAGTCCTACAGGCATTTTGTCAACTGTTCCACAAGGCACGGATAACTGAGGGAGTCCTGCAAAGTTAGGGCCTACGGTTAAAGTATCCATGGCGTAAACTTCCACCGGCTCCAGCTTATCCGCTTCATCGAACCTTGGAGCGGTTATAGGCATCGTAGGCGATGCTAAGATATCATATTCTTTGAAAGCTTCCTTGTACTCCTCTATTATAAGCCTTCTTACCTTTAACGCCTTGAGGTAGTAGGATTCTCTAAGACCTTCTTGTCTTGCGAAATGGCCTAGTAAAACTCTTCTCTTAACCTCTTTTCCAAAACCTTTAGATCTTATCTCTGAAAAGTAGTCGTCAAAGCTTTTTTTCTCAGGGTTGTCTTCTAAACCGTACCTCATTCCGCAGTACCTTGCTAAATTGGTTGAAGCCTCAGAGATAGCAGTGATATAGTATGAAGGTATTACAAAGTCCTTCCCTACCTTTGGCAGACTTACTTCTTCAACCTCACCGCCTAAATCTTCAAACATCTTTATGCTTTCCCAGACTTTTTTCCTAACTCTTTCATCCATACCTTCAAACTCCATATACTGTTTAGGAACTCCTATTTTCATCCCATCCACTTCGGCAGGAACATCTTCCAAGCCTTTGTAGGATTTCTTTGATGTCGTGAAATCTTTTTTATCGTGTCCGGAGATTATGTCTAAAGCCATCGCCGCGTCCTCAACTGTTTTTGCTAAAGAACCTATCTTATCCAGAGAGTTCGCGTAATCGATTAATCCGTAACGGGAAACCCTTCCGTAAGTAGGTGTAAAACCAACAACTCCGCAGAAAGCAGCAGGATTAGAAATTGATCCTCCTGTTGACTGACCTAAAGCGATATGTGGCTCAGTTAAAGCTGCGGTAAGAGCAGCAGCACCTCCTGAAGAACCTCCTGTAACCCTTTCAGTATCATAAGGGTTTTTTGGGGTTTCATAAGCTGAATTGGTTGAGAAAGTGCCGAAACCGAACTCATCCTGGTTAGTCTTTGCGAAAAAGTTCGCTCCTTTGTCCTTCAACCTTTTTACAGCCGTGGCATCGAACTGTGGAGAATAACTTTCTAATATCTTAGATCCGGCGGTAGCGTTGAACCCTTTTACGCATATATTGTCTTTCGCGGAGATAGGTAGGCCTTTTAAACGGCCTTCTTTACTTTTAATCTCTAAATTTTTGCTTCTTACCGCATTAATCTTCTTATCAACTTTTTCAACATCTTTCCTGAACTTTTCAAAATCCATCTCCCTATCTTCCGCCAGAACCTGTTTAACACTTTTTTTTGAAACCATAGAACAACCTCTTATTCAACTGTATATACTATTAAACGATTGAACGAGATTTAAATAAGTAAAAAAATTATCAAGATTTTTTGAAGAAGTAAGACAGTAGACCTCCCATTGAAAGCGTTAATCCTACAGCTGATAAACCGTGTAAGATAACTTCAGGGGAATCATGCCATATATGTCTAACAAAGTTCTCATGAGGATTGAACTTGTCGTAATGGACTTCGCACTTTCCAGAAGCTCTGTCACAAACAGCATGACCTGTACCTTCTTTCTCTCTGAAATGAAGTTTGAAAACTCCTTTACCCAGGCTTCTTTCCCATTTTTCAGAGCTTTCGAAAAAACCGATTCTGTCCATGTGTTATTATTGTATAGTAACTTTTAAGATGTTTTACAAAAACACAGTAGTTGAAAATTTATAGGATTTGTAAAATTAGAGCACATCTCTCAAATCTTCGGCTTCATCAGCAGCGTCCCTGACTTTCTCCTTTTTGCCTCTTCCATCCTAAGGACTCCAGTAGTTCGAGCACTAGATTATTCTTTACATTTTCCTCTACGCCGCCGACCTGCTGATGAGGATCTTCTCCGTTTGTAATAGCCGATTCTACATCTACTTCTAGAAAATTGCTTTTTAGGTAGTTGAATCTTTCTCGTACTTTTTCTCTATTAAGTTCGTTCTTTGCTGAATCTAGAATCTTCTTGTTGAACAGCTTTTTCTCATTCAATCTCTTTTGTCTGCCTGCCACGGGAACACCTATAATCAATACTTTAGACGGAACACTTTTAGAAGTTTAACCGATACTTCTATTTCTGGAGATAAGTTATCGCTTATATCTCTGTATAAGAAAGCGTATGAATTTCTTTTAGAAGTTACCCAACTTTTTGTTTTTACAAAACCTACAGATTTTTAACTACTGAAACAGCTTCAGCAGATTACTGAACAGTTCAGTTTTTTAGCGTATCCTTTTTTAATACCTTAAACCGACCCATTCTTTTCCAAGGTTTAAAAGGGTTGAAAATGGCTGAAAAAATAGAAAGTAATGGGTTAAACCATAAAGTTGTTTTAGTCCACGGAGACATGGGAAGTAGGGATTCCGGAGGAGCCGTGTTAGCTGAAAAACTGCGTGAAAAAAATATTTGTACAGATGAGATCAGGTTAACACCTTACTACTCGTTTAACGACAAAGTTGAAGAGTTGAAAGATATTTTTAAAGAAAAAAGGCTGGTCCCGGAGAGAACAACGGTTTTAGGCGTAGATATCGGAGGTACTATAGCTCTTAGCACTGTTTTAAAACATGAAATAGATATGAGACAAGTATTAATGGTTTCCTCCCCTGTGGAAAACAAGTTTTTACCGGATAAAAAGTTTGGGAAAGAGTTTAGAACTTCTTTTAAGCATTTCGGCAAAATTTACCCCGAAAAAGTAGAGGAATTGGATAGTCTGTTTAAGCAGAAAGGGCTGGACAAGTTCGAACACGTTCCAACAGATTTTAACCCTGATGACATAGAAGCTGTTTCAGAAAATATTTTTAGCCATATTGAAAACGGTTTGTCCAAGTTAAACTAAGACGGTTTTTGGCTATATTTAATTAGTTTTAATTAGTAGGAAAACCAAGAGTATAACAGCGTTATGACTTCGAAAAAGCGGGAAGTCCTCAAACTGTTCAAAAAAGACCCTGAAAAAAGTCTTTCAACTTCTTATATAGCTAGAAAAATCTATGGAGAAGAGTATAGAAAAGTTTTAGAGATTTTAGAAGGAGATTTTCCCACTAAAAACGAGGAGAAAAAAGCTAAAAGACTGAAATCAAAGATCCACCGTAGAATCCTCCACCACCTTAACTCGATGGTTGATAAAGATATTCTTAAAGTTGTTAAAAGAGGTGAGAGCGGTGAGAAGTTTTTCGGACTAGATATCAAACCGGGAGAAGAAATAATTTTTGAAGATGTTAAAAAGAACCGTGTAGGCCTTAAAAAATCGGCTATACCTTCCCTACCTATACAGAGCCTTGAAAAAGAAGGCGTAGTACATAAGTACGGTGAGCAGCGGTGGATAACAAACCTTGACTCAGTTATGCTTGAGTCCAAAAAGTTTAGTAAAAACAACCTCCACCAGCTAGTATCGATCTGTCTAGACTCTGTAGAAGATGTTGTTTGTCTAAACTCTTTTGAGCACACCGTCTCAGAGTTTTCAACAGAGGAGCTCAACAGTTTTTTGAAAAAAGTCGGAAGAGATCTTGAAGACTACGATAAAACTTTGTCAGTAGTTATAGACTTCTCACGGCTAAAGCTGTCGGATAGGAAAAAGCTTCTACGAGCCGTACAGGACTACAAAGGAAATGATAGTTTAAACATGGTTTTTGAAGTTACTAGTAAAGTTTTGAAGCAGCAAAGAAACTTTTTGGAAAACCTTTTACCTTTGATGAACGGTCTACCGGTTTTCTTTAAGAACAAGGATTCGGATAACGTTCCTACATGGGTTGGAAGTCTTGGTACCTACTCTTTTGAAAGAGAGAAGTGGGAGAGTCAGAAAGAGAAGGGTCTTATGGCTAATGCTTTATGTTCTTCACAGTCAACCCTTATAATCGATTTCAGAAAGTTTTTGGAAAGTAGGGACAACGTAGGTAAAAAAGAGTTCAAAAAACTATTTGAACAAGTCTACAGATCTCTTTTCACAGGAGCAACTATACAGAGAAAACAGAAAAACAAGCTTTTCAACCAGCTTACTATGATAAACGAGAAAAGCAGTAAAAAGGAGCTGTTTATATACAGCAGAAATTATATACGTCTTTACAATACCGAAGCTATCGCTGAAAGGTTTGACAGACAAACAATGTTAGATCTTTTAGGAGATATTAGACAAGAAGTAGGAGAGTTCTGCGCTGCTGAATCAACTATTTACAAGTCATGCGGTATGCCTATCGAGTTTAAAATCGCTTTAGCCCGTTGTGGCTGTTTCTCATCTGTAGAGAAACTTTCGGAAAACTTGTCGAAAAAACTGGTTTTAACGGATATCCAAGATATTTACAACGACAGTTTTAGACAAGAAGTATCACATTTACAGAAAGAATCTGAGATATACGGCGGTTCTGAAAACGTTAAAGTCGTGAGAAAAGGCAACCCTTCTCCTTCAGATATGTTAGATGAACTTATAGCATTGACAAACACTTTCGGCTTCGACCTGTTTATGTACGGTGTCAACAACAGTTTTTCAGCTGATTCAAGTATAAGGAGGTTTTTATAGATGGAGAGTTTTAAAGAAAGTTCGACATACAAAGTCTGGAAGAAAGCTCTTAGACATGTTTTAGATGAAGGAGACGTCTTTGAAGACGAAGACGGCAGGGTTTGTAAAGAAGTTTCCAACATGGCTTTGAAGATAGAAGATCCTGAAACGGATATTAAAAAACCTATTAACCGTTTAAACAGCTTTGATAAATGGATATACCCTTCTCTGGATGAGATCAAAAACAATATTCTGTCTAAAGACTCTTCAATAGGGTATGAGTACTCCTACGGTAACCGTATACTTAGTTATTCGGGTAACGGCGAGGAAAAAGACCAGTTAAACGACTTTGTTATACCTCTCCTAAAGAAGAACCCTAACTCCCGTAGAGCGGTTATAAACGTCTGGAACCCTCTTGTGGACAGTAATTTCTTCAAGAAAGAGATACCCGGTGTTGTAAGCATCGATTTTAAAGTTAGAAAAGGTAAATTAAATGTTACAGAGTTGATTCGAAGCAACGATCTTTTTTACGGATGGCCTGCCAATATTTACCAAATTTACTGCCTCCAAAGCTTTGTTTCTGATAAACTTAACGTTGAACCAGGCTTCTTATCAACGGTTTCAACTTCGGCACATATTTTTGAGGAACAGTTCGAGTATATTGAAGAAGTTGTGTAGATTACTCCGACAACATTTCGTAGAAAAAGTAGAACCCTCCGAATAGGAGAGAAGTTATTAGAACAAGTTTTTTGAAGTCGCTTTTTTTCATACTAACTAGTTTAGAACGGTACTTTCTCACCGTGTTTCTGGAAACACCCACTTTTTCAGATATATCCGATTGGCTAAGACCTTTTGAACTATACCTAACTATCTCTTTTAGGTGGACAGGGTTCATCCCGTACTTCTGTGAGATATCTCTAAGCTCTTGTTCAAGATCTTCTTCTCTTTCAAGTAGATCTCCTAGATCGAACTCCATTCTACATTATTTTTTGGGACAGGTTAGTTAAAAATTTTAGTTATATTGTTCAGATTTAACCATTATGGTAACAACTAAGGTTTATGTTGTTTGTAGTAGTTTAGAAAAAAATGAGAGTTCAAATTATTTGAACAGCGAGGGAGATAAAAAAAGAGCCCTACTTAGCCCTAGGGCCTTTGAAACAGTCTTTCTCAACGTTATTAGTATTAGCGAAAACTTCGTCCTTGCTAAATCCTTTCTCAACCTTGTCCTCCCTGGACTCCTCATCTAGCTCTACAGGATGGAAAGCAGGATCTACGCCTTCCGTATCTATCTTGTCAAGAGACTCAAAAGACTCTAAAATACTGTCGAAATCTTTACGGAAAACCTCTTTCTCCCCATCGCTTAAACGGATTCTAGCGTTTTTAGCGACTTGTTCAATACTCTCTTTATCAACCATAAGAAGACTTTAACAGACTATTCTTTAAAACCCTTTCGTCACCAAAAGATGCGCTAAACTAAATAACTGTTTAAATTTCAGAAGAACTCTTTGAAAAATTATTGTACAGAAAAACAATGTTTAACAAACTAATAATGGATAAGTAAAAAACATTTATAAAGTAGAAAACTAAATGTATAATTAATACTAAGAGCGCTGGGCACGCTTGTAAGTATTGGGCAAATAAAATTTAACTCGTACTAAATTTTTGTTCGTTGGGCAACGAAACAAAAGTTTGGGCAAACAGTTCTTGATCGAATTAGTTCTAATTATAGATTTTTTCCGAAAAGATTATTCCCTTCTCGGCAGGCATTTACAAGACAATGTTTGTGTTCCAGGTTTAAAAAACATTGTTGTGTTAAAAGACAACCTTTCAAGGGGATAAAAAAATGGAAAAAATTGTAGATGATGCGGCAAATAGAAATGCTAAACAAAACGAACAGTTCGCAGACATAAAGGATGCTAAGATCCTTGTTGTTGGAGTAGGGGGAGCAGGTAACAACATGATAACCCGAATGCACAACAAGAATGCGACAGGCGCCGAGACTGTGGCTGTTAATACAGATAAACAACACCTTCAGGTTTCAAGAGCTGACAGGAAAATCCTTATCGGACAAGATCTTACAAGAGGTCTTGGAGCAGGAGGACATCCTGAAAAAGGATCAAAGGCAGCTGAAGAGAACAGATCCGAACTTAGATCACTTTTCGCAGATGCGGACATGGTATTCCTCTGCTGTGGTCTTGGAGGAGGTACAGGTACAGGAGCTATCCC
>JALDAI010000013.1 GCA_022729285.1 Candidatus Nanoanaerosalina archaeon | reverse complement strand
TAGCTGAAGAAAAAGGAAATAATCTTAAGAAAAAGGTTTTAACAAATCTAAGAAATTTCTCAGTTTTATGGGTTACATTAGCAGCTGTATACATGGTTGTCCACACTCCTTCAGCATCAGCCGCGACCAGCCATATCGCTTATACAGTGCCTATTACAGGGTTTTTATCAGCTTTAGCAGTAGGAACCTACCTTCTATTAACTATAACCCCGTTCTTCTTATCTTCAAACGTTAAGATAAAACTGTTCGGAGTTCTTTTTTCATTAACAGCAATACTTTCTTACCGTTATTATTCAGCTTACTTTACCTCTGTATGGTGTTATTTTGCAGCGGTTGTAAGCAGCCTATCTCTCTTACTTATATGGTCTGAGAACAGAGACGAGTAAAAAATCATAAATTTCTCTTTTTGTTCTATTTTCTCTGTAATAAATATTATAAGGCACAAAACACTAATTTTAATTGATGAACAGAGAGTACAAATGTCCAAGGTGTAAAAAAGGTTTTACAACTCGTAGAGGGCTTCACATCCATATCGGTGAAATGCACCAAGGGGACAAAGAAAACTTATTTAAGAAAGAAAAAGAGTTGAACGGAGAGAACGGAATTATTTCCACAGGCGGTTTCTGGAACAAGTATGGTAAAAGAATAAGAGTTGGTATATCTATTTTAGTGTTTCTTCTGTTTATAACCACGTTATACCAGACATTTACACCTGACACACCGGTTCAGGGCGAAGAAGTAACGCCTGATGAAGCTGCAGAGTTTCTAAAAGATTCTATTGTTGCAAGGCATCGTAATGCTGATATAAGTATTGAAGAATCTTTAGAAGACCATAAAGAGTTGTATACACATAAGATAAGGGTTGAGAATGAGATTACAGGAGAGATAGATTATGTTGAACTTTATACCACGAAAGATGCATACTACTTGTTCTCAGACAAGATAAGCACCGGTGAAAGAGAAGTTTCAAGCGTTGGAGAAGCAGGTATAATTGGCGAAAAATCCCTTCAGGAAGAGTTGTCTAGAAGAGCTGAGGAAAATGGAGATATAAACGACATAAGTGTTAAGTTTACCGGAGAAGGAAGTTCAGAAGATTATGTTTACTCTTTAAAGATGGAGGTTTCTTCAACAGGACTACCAAAGGATGTTAGCACTAGTTACCTTACTAAAACAGGTGATATAATATTTCTAGAAGGCTTTAAAACAGGAGAGGTCAGTGAGATAGTTGTTTCATAGGGAAATAACTAATATTAAAAGGTTTCAGTGGCATTTTTAATTTAGGGTTTTATATGGCGGATATAAAAACTTCTAGCCTTAATTTTAGAAAAATATCTTTCTCAAAGATAAAAAATCCAAAAAAATACTTAACGTTTTTTACAGTTACAACACTTCTAATAATTGTTTTTGCCTCCGCCTATTTTTTCTCCCAGGACACCAATAAAGATATAATGTCCAGTGATTTTAATGAGGTTGGAGAAGAGGTTGTTAGAGTTCTTGGCATGAATCCTTCAGCACCACATTTAGAGTTTAGTTTGGACGAAGTACAACACATGGGAAACGGAGTTTTACTTATAAACATTATTTTAAGTAGTGAATCCGAATCAGAGCTAATGACTGTTTTCTCCACAGAGGATGGTGAATTATTTTTCCCAGAAGCTTTTGAGACTCAAAGCGAGGATGTAGGAGCTTTGAACATTGAACAAGCAGAGGAAATAAATAAAGACATGTTTAAAGAAGTATTTTCTGAACAAGGTGTGCTCAACAACAGTACAGAAGTTGAAACCGGCGAGACAACTAAAAAAGATTCAGGAGTTTTTGAGACAGAAATAGTGGCTAAATCAGAAGATACCACCGATAGATTAATAGTGTTCCTTTCTGAAGACGGACAGCTCTTCTTTCCAGAAGGAAACGAAATCAGTTTGATGGAAGAAGAATTCAGATCTTTTAAAGAGTTAGAAGAAGTAGTTTCAGAAGATAATGAGACTAATAGGGATAATTTAACATCAAATTTTTCGGAAGAAGATATAGAAGGTTTAACTGATTGTTTATCCGAAGAGAATATAGTTCTTTACGGTAATGATCACTGCCCTTTCACACATACTCAGCTTGAAGTTTTCGGAAATTATCAGAGCAACATAAATTATTTTGAATGTTTAGGTAATGAGTCTTACTGTAAAGACGAAGGTGTAGAAAAAATACCTTCTTGGAAAGTAAACGACAAAGTATATGAAGGGGTTAAGAGTTTGGAACAGCTTTCAAACATAACAAGCTGTTCTGTAACTAGTTAGAGGATTGAAAAATGAATATTTTAGTATTAAACTGCGGAAGCTCATCTATAAAGTACAGTATTTTTCAAAAACATAATGAAAACCTAAAAAATGTTTTTAAAGGAAGTATAACACGTATATATGTTAATAACTCCAAACATTCTTTCTCTAAAAATGGTTTAGAAAAAACAGAGCAAATAGATGTTGAAAACCACTCAGAAGCTCTTGAAAAAGTTTTTGAAAAACTTTTGGAACAAGAAGTTATCCATAGCTTTGATGAGATAGATGCAGTAGGTCATAGAGTAGTCCATGGAGGAGAGAAATTTAAAGAGTCAGTTAGGATTAATGAACAAGTTCTAAAAGGGATAAAAGAGGTTTCAGATCTAGCTCCATTACATAACCCTGAGAACATAAAAGGTATTGAAGCATGTGAAAAACTGTTGGAAGACACACCTAATATCGCAGTATTTGATACAGCTTTCCACCAAACAATGGATGAGAAAGCCTACTTATACGCATTACCAAAAAGGCTTTACCGAGAACACTCAATCAGGAGATACGGCTTTCACGGAACATCCCACAAGTACGTCTCAAAAAAAGCTTCAGAAATCACCAGTAAAAAGTTAGAAAATCTAAAAATTATCACATGTCATCTAGGCAACGGTGCTTCTATAGCAGCTATAGACAAAGGTAAAGTAGTCGATACATCGATGGGTTTAACCCCTCTTGAAGGCCTAGTAATGGGGACACGTTCAGGAGATATCGATCCTGCGATAATACCGTTCATAGCTGAGAAAGAAGATTTATCCGTTAAAGAAGTTGAAACCATGTTAAACAAAGAAAGCGGTTTAAAAGGTCTTTCAGAGATTTCTTCTAATTACAAGACACTGTTCGATAAAGCATCTAAAGGGAATGAAAAAGCTGAAACTGCTTTAAATGTGTTCAACTACCGTGTTACCAAGTATATTGGTAGTTATGCGGCAAGTATGAACGGCGTAGATATAATTGTTTTCACAGGAGGTATAGGAGAAAACTCCTCATGGATGAGAGAACAAGTTTTGAAAAACTTAACTTTCCTTGGTTTCCAAACTGATGAAGAACGAAACAGTAGTTCAGAAAGAGTAATTACCAAAAAAAGTTCAGGTAAGAAAGCTTTAGTTATACCTACTAGAGAGGGGTTAGTTATCGCGAAAGAGACCGTTGAGAAAATTAAGGAAAGTGTGGCATAACACTTAATAAATTACGGTTGCAACATTTTGGTGTGTCCTAAACACCGTTAAAGTAGTAAAATCTTCAATGAGGGGAGGTAGCTCAGGTGGTTAGAGCACTGCGCTCATAACTTTTCCCAGTTCTTCTGGGCATATGGTTGTGAGCTCTGAGTCACCTATAAAAGGTGGCGATGATCTAAGAGACGCACTCTGAGACGGGTGCATCGACCAACAAACATTATGTGAGCTACGCAGAGGTCGCGGGTTCGAACCCCGCCCTCCCCAATGCTGTTATTTTTCTCAGCAAATTTAGAAATATTAATAAAAAAAGAAAAAAATATTACCCTACCAGTTTTAGTTTACAGTTAAAACTAAGTAAAAAATTAGAGATGTCTCACATGACCAAACCAAAACTTTTACTAATTCATTCAATAAACCCTTCAATATTTTCAGATTCTGAAGATTATAAAAAAGGTATGTCCATAGCACCGGGTTTGACCATTGTCAAAAAGATATTTGATAAAAAAGGTTTTGAAACAGAAATATTGAACCTGAACTTTCAGTATCTTGAAGAAAATATAAGTAAAAAAAACTTTTACAACGATACCTTAAAGCTAATACTTGGTAAGGAACCTGATTATATAGGATTTAATACTTTTGGCCCATCCTACCATGTAACCCTAAGGCTTACAGAAAGAATTAAAGAAGAATATCCTGAAGTCACTATTTTTCTAGGTAATCAACAAGCTACCAGTACAGATAAAGAAACTTTGAGACAGTACAACTCTGTCGACATAATTTGCCGAGGAGAAGCCGAAAAATCGGTACAAAAACTAGCGGACCAATTTAAAGGGAAAGAAAAAATTGAGAATATACCCGGTATAACCTTTAGGGATAACTCCGGAAATATAAAAAGAAACCAAGCAGAGATAGTAAAAGGAAAAAATATCTTAACAGTAAGATCTGAAAAAAATAAACTAATAGAAAAATATGAAGGAGTAATAGACAATATACTACATATCGAAGGAACACGTGGTTGCCCTTTCAACTGCACTTTCTGCTCTACTAAAGTACACTGGGACAAATACCGGGTAAAACCTGTAGATATATTAATTGATGAGATAAAAGAGAATGTTGAAAGAACAGGTATTAATACAGTTGAGATACTTGGAGATCTTTTTACAGCTGATAAAGAATATCTTTTAGACTTCTGTAATAAAATCAGCAAAACAGAGGTTGAATGGATATGTTTTGGTAAAACAACTTTATTGGATAAAGAAACCATCGATATATTGGACGAATCCGGATGTCATAGTTTACTTTTTGGAATAGAATCCGGAGACGATAGTATCTTAAGAAGGATAAAAAAAGAAACAACTTCAGAAATAAATGATGAAATAATAAATTATATACCTGAAGAAACCAATATCCGTCCTAAATGTACATTTATCATTGGATTCCCATATGAGACAGAGGAAAATATTAACAACACTTTGGAAAAAATAATTGATTATTACTCCCTTGGTTCTGAAATAATACTGTATACAATAGAACCTTTAAGAGAAACTGAGCTTTATGAAAACTACAAAAAAGACCTAATAACCAATAATACTCTTTTAGATGAAAGAGAAGATATAGTGTTAATTGACGAAAAAGATAAAGAGACTATTAAAAGAAACAAGAGACTATTCAGTTACTGTTACCGTTTTGGTATGGAAAATATGAGCATCTACCATATGTTAGGATTGAAACGTATATTTAGTCATTTATTGTTTAATTATCCGAATACTCTTGTAAAATACCACAAAAAATACTCAGATAATACTGTTGTAGATCTACTTAAAAAGATTTTATGTATAGAGGATGCAGAAGTAACAGAGAGCCAACTAACAATGTTATTAAACCATGATTTTAGAGATAAACTTGTTAATAACTTTTTTAATAAACAAATTAACAAAGAGTTAAAAATAACCTTCATAAACGAGAAATACGGATTATTAGAAAAAGAAGAAGTAGGAGGCGAGTTCTGTTACCAGTGAACTCAAAAACTCCCATTAAAAACTATTTTATCAAGATTCTTTCTTCCCGAAGGTTTCTCACCTTCTCTCAAATCTTTAGGTAAACTTTCAACCTTCCCAGGTTTTCCTACAACCACCATAGCTTCAACCTCTAACTCCTCATCAGCATCTACAAGAGTATGTGCTTTCTCATAATCAAAACCTTGCATACCATGAACAACAAGCCCTCTCCTAGAGCCTTCAAGAGCAAAATTCTGCCACGCAGCCCCAGTATCAAATGAATGAGTTCTAGAGAATTTCCCATTATAATCAAAAGTTTTCTTTGAAAGTATAACTACAAGAGCACTACCATTCTTAGCCCAAACTTTATTTCCATCAACTAGTAAGTCTAAAAAATTATCCCAATTTTCCTCATCTCTTTTAGCATAAACAAATCTCCATGACTGATTATTATAAGATGACGGAGCCCATCTAGCAGCCTCAAACAATGCCATTAACTCTTTATCATCGATACTCTCACCTGACATAGCTCTAGGCGACCAACGATTCAGAAACAAAGGATCCACATTATGTTTATTTTCTCTAAATTCAGCCACATCTTCTTTCAAATTATCCATAAATAATACTACTTTTTAACAGGTTAAAAAAATAATAAGTATAACAGTGTTATACCAAGCCTAATTTTAAAGATAAAATAAATAATAATTTTATGTCCAAACCAAACGTGGTTTTAATAAACTTTTCAAACCCGTCTATACCTGAAATAAGAAACAATGATGTTCAAAGAGAAGGTTTAGGAATAATTATAGTGAATGAACTTCTTAAAAAACAAAAAATATCTACTCATCTATTAAGTGTTCCCGAAGAAGTAAACAAGAATAATATTAAATTAGATGATTCATTTTATGGAAGATTTATAGAGATTATAAAATCAAAAAATCCTACCCATATAGGTTTCACAACATTTGCAGACAATTATGTGAATATAATCGTTCTAGCAAAGAAAATAAAAGAAGAGATAGAAAATGTAAAAATTTTTCTAGGAGGTCAACAAGCCACAAATACAGCTCATGAAACAATGAAAAAATTTGATTTTATAGATTTTTTAATAATAGGAGAGTTTGAAAATATTGCAGAAGAGTTTAGTAATTACCTAAAAAAGGAAATTAGTATCGAAGAACTTCCAAACGCAGTCTATAAGAAATCAGGCGAAATAAAATCTAACACAGTTCTTAGAACAAGCTCTGATGAAATACCTCAGATTAACTACAGTAAGAATAATATAAAAAATACTTATCCTATGCACATAGAAAGCGGTAGAGGATGTCCATTTAACTGTACTTTTTGTACATCCGGTTTTTGGGGGGATTACAGGCCAAAACCAATTGATAAATTTATCGAAGAAATAAGAATTAATAAAGAAAAAGGAATTAAAAAGTTTGAAATCGCTGACCTACATTTTACTATAGACAAAAAACGTTTACAAAAATTCTGTGAAAAAATTCGTACTTTAGATATTCAATGGAAGTGCCAGGGCCATATAAACTCGCTTGATGAAAAAACTATTTTAGAAATGGAGGATTCCGGATGTAAACAAATTTCTTTTGGGATAGAATCCGGAGATAAAAATATTAGAGATAGGATTAAGAAAAATATTGATCTAGAAAAAGCAGAAAAAATAATCAAGTTTATCGGAAATGAAACAGATATCACGCCAAAGGTATCATTCATAACAGGTTTTCCTTTTGAAAATAAAGAAACCCTTAAAAACACATTCATTAAAGCCACCAAATATTATTTACAAGGTTCAGATATCGTATTAATGCCTCTTTTCCCACTTCCATGTACAGAATTATTAAGAAAATATAACGAAAGGTTGGTTTTTGACTCAAAAATCTACAAAAACAGTGATTTATTTACAATCCTAAACGAGGATAAAGAATCCGATTTGATCAAACAGAATAAAAACTTGTTTGTAGCCTATTACAGATATGAACCATTAGAGGTTTCAAGGTACTATATTTTAGCAGTAACAAATATTTTTGCTAAATATTTAGAAAACTTCCCCTTAACTTTAAACTATATTATAAAAAGTAGTGAAACAAATCTAATCAAACACTTAGATGAAATAATTTTTCAGTTCTCAGATAACACACATAAGGCGTTCTTTGAGACATTAGAAAATTCAAACATCAACAGAATGATAGAAAAAACATTAAAACACCATGGAAACAAAAAGGTAAGATCAATGTTTGAAAATGAATTAAATAATAAAATAAGCTTTGAAACCGGTAAAGTAGAAAGATATGTATAATTAGGAAAAATTCAAGAAGCCATAATTTCAATTTATTAAACTAGTATAACACTGTTATACCTATTTAAATTATTAAAGTGATTTTGTAATATTAAAACATGGTAGGAGTAGTTTGGTTAAGAAGGTCTCTAAGGGAGTTTGATAACACAAGTATTGTTGAAGCTTCTAAAGAGTTTGATAAACTGGTTCTGTTTTACTGTATAGATAAAGATTACTTTGATGAAGCTGATCTTGGATATCCAAGAGTACGGTTCTGGCATGATTCTCTCAAGGAGCTGAAGAAAAGTTTGGAAGAAGATGGTAAGAAGTTAATAATCAGACATGGCAAACCTGTTGAGGAGCTTGGAAGTATTTTGGAAGAAACGGGTGGTGAAAAAGTTTTTGTTAACCAAGACTACTCTCCCTACTTTAGAAAGTTGGTAAAAGATGTTGAGAACAGCCTTGGTGTAGATGTTGAATGTGTTAAAGATTCTGTGATGTTTGAGAAAGAGGAGATAACTACTAACAAAGGAACGCCTTACAAGGTTTACACCTACTTTATGAAGAAGTGGTTTGAAAGAAGTAAGAGAAAGCCTGAAAAACCTGAAGAGTACAGTACTTTAGAAAACTTGGATTCAGACCGTATACCTTCTCTTTCACAACTTGGCTTTGAAAAACCTGATGAAATGGGTTGGGAATGGGAGGCTGGCAGAAAAACAGGTTTAAACCTTTTAGAAGATTTTATGGAGAAGATCGGTTCATACCACACCGGACGAGACAAGCCTTTTGTTGAAGCTACTTCAAAGCTTTCTCCACACCTTAAGTTCGGAACTGTTTCAATAAGAGAGGCTTTTTGGAGAGCTGAAGAGTTTAGGAAAAAAGATGGACGTGTTGACGAAGGTGTGAAAACTTGGCAGGAAGAGCTGGCTTGGAGAGATTTTTATTTCCAAGTGTTGTGGAACTGGCCTGAAACTGTTGAAAAAGCTTTTCTAGAAGATTTCAGAGGTATTGAGTGGGAGCATAACCTTGATTTCTTTGATAGATGGAGGAAAGGAGAGACAGGCTACCCTTTCATCGATGCAGGGATGAGACAGTTAAGAAAAACAGGGTGGATGCACAACAGGCTTAGAATGGCCGTTACTAGTTTTGCTGCTAAGGATCTTTTCCTTGACTGGAGAGAGGTTCACAGGTTTTTCTCTGAGAAGTTCGTTGATGCTGAGCTTTCCTCTATGCTAGGAGGTATCCAGTGGGCTTATTCTATAGGAACTGATGCACAGCCGTACTTCCGTATTTTCAACCCTGTTTCACAGGGAGAAAAACATGATCCTGATGGAAAGTTTGTGAAAAGGTTTGTACCCGAGTTAAAAAATGTTCCGAAAAAGTATATACACCAGCCTTGGAAAATGCCTGAAAAGGTTCAGAAGGAGTCAAACTGTATTATCGGCAGTGATTATCCTGAACCGATTGTTGAACACAGTGAACAGAGAGAAAAGGCGTTGGAACTGTTTAAAAGCTGTAAAGATTAAAGAAGCACTGTTCCAACATCCTCTTTGTACTCAAGATACTTTCTCACAACGTAGTCTCCGTTCTCCTCTTTTACATCTAAGTATATTTTTTCAAGACTATCCGAGTGTTTCAGGATAGAGCTTATCTGTTTAACATTTGCTGCACCGTACTTTTCGTCTTCAAACAGGTTTCCATCTTCCGAATCTATAAACTTTTCGTCGTAGAAATCTTCTTCTTTCTCGATTACAAGGTATTTGTCCACCTGAGACGTTAGTTTTAATACATGTTCAACATATCTTTCGGTTTCGTCCATACTTCCTGTTTCAAGTCCCATAATTTTTTATAAAAAAATTTTTTACGACACTAAAGCCCTTCTAGCGTCTTGCTGATTGTTTCAAAATCTTTTAACTCTTTTTCTACAGGCGCAGCTCCTGTTTCAATAAAGCTTTCGGGTAACGGATCTCCACCTTTAATTGAGTTGTAACTTAATGTATCAGAGACTCCAGCTCTTTTATAATTTCTAGTAGGTTTGAAGTTACCGCCTAAAGGAAACTCGTCTCTTTCGTATATATCCTCGTTGTACTTACACATTTTCAACACTTCACCGGATACTTTATCTTTTGTACGGCTAACTCAGTATCCGATAAACAGTTATAAACAATAAAAAGTTATAAATGTTACTTAGTAGTAACAAATCAATTTGGCATAGGTAGGAATAGAAAGAAAACACCAAACACCGTGAATAAATCTATTAGACCTTGTTTAAACCACAATATAACAAAGAATATGTCAAAGGTAGTATATAAAGGATTATTAGCCATTTAAAAATGATTAGAAGAAACGGGTTAAACCCGTTCCAAACCAAGGTTCGAAACTTTGTATTTTTCTTCTTCCAAGGAAACTTCTAAATCATTCATACCTTCTCTCAAACGAGTTGAAAGATAATTACCGATGTTTCTAGGCTCATCAGTAAGGTACTCAAGGTTTCTTTTTGTATCAGTATCATAACCTGAAGAAACGCCAAAACCTTCTACTCCTCCTATTTCCCCATAAGAAACCTTTAATGAAACATCTTCCTCAGAGTTTTCTAAAATGTTTTCAACGTATTTAGAAACGTTTTCGCTTTCTTCTGAAACAAGGCTGTATGTGTTATCCATAGTGACCACTCAAAAAATATTTAGAAAAAAATGGACCCGCCCGGATTTGAACCAGGGACCTCCACGTAACTGACATTTTTTAATGGTATCAGCGTGGCGCTATAACCTGACTAAGCCACGGGTCCGGTACTTGTTCCATCTTAAACTAGTTAACAAAAAATTATAAAGGTAACGAATCACCTGTCAAAAAACTTGACAATCCGTGATTCAAGGTATAAAAGGAACTCGGAGAATACATCTTCTACAAGTAAAAGTATATTGAAGACTGTTGTCACGTTTATACCAACTAAGAAGTACAACATACTACCGGACAAAACCTTTGTTAAAAGGTAGCTTACATAGACTGTACCTATCGCGGCTATAAAGTGGATCATGGAAACAACTATAAGCACATTATCCTCATGTTTGACTTCCGCCAAAAGGTTGTTAAAGGCTGTGAAAGCTAGTATAAAGAAACCGAACAGTGCTCCAAAAATATAAAGAAAAATTCCTGAAACAGGGACTTCAAACGAAGTTAAAAGAATTGCTCCGGAAGCCCACACAGCTAAAGTATAGCCGTAAGCATGTGACTCCTTAGTAATTTTCTTCCGTAGCCTTTCAAAATAATCCATAAACTATATTAAACGCTTACTAATTAAAATACTTGCGGTAAACACTTCCTAACTTTGTTCAAAAAAACTCACTAAACCCTTTATATCCTGTAATTTATCAACGCCTTCAATGGACTTTTCAGATTTATCAAGCCAAACAGGCTTTAAACCGTTCTTCTTACCACCTAAAATATCTGATTTAGGAAGGTTGCTGACTATAAAAAACCTATCAACACTTAAAGAACTTTTTGCTGCCTCAAAGATGCCTGGCTCAGGTTTTTTAAACCCTACTTCGGACGAGATTATAACTGATTCAAAGTAATCAGATATCCCTAATTTTTCTAATTTCATTCTCTGTAGCCTACCGGTACCGTTAGAAATTATACCTAACACATTATTCTCGCTAAGATCTTCCAAAACTTCTTTTACACCTTCTTTCAGGACGAAGGAATCTGATTCAGCTTCTTCCCAGCCTTTTACAAACTCTTCAACCCTTTCATCGGAAAAATAATCTTTCTCTTTTAAAAGCTCTTCTATCGCTTGTCTTCTTGGGAAAACATAGCTGCTTCTAAAGTACTTGAAAAACTTTTCCTGGTACTCCTGGTAGCTGTCTTCAATAATTTTTAGACCGGAACTATCTACGGCTTCACCATAAATTTTATCGAATCCTCTCGTTCTCTCAGTCAAAGTTCCGTCTAGGTTGAAAAAAATTCCGTTGACCATAGATTTTATTTTGTAAACAAGGTATAATTAGGTTTTGGGAAAAACTTTTTTAGACCGATTTTTTGGTAACAGTAGAAAGTATAATTAATACCGTTAAACAATTTTTCCATAGGCATATTATGGGAAAAGAAAAAGTTGAAGATCTTAAAAAAGCTATTGAAAAGCTTTCAGAGCAGGAGCTGGAAAAAGTTAAGACTTTAAAGGAAGTAAAAAAGGTTTCAGAAAACGTTTCTACGGAAAAAATAAACAGCCTTCCTCTCCTTTACAGGCTTGAACTCCGGAAAGCCTTAGAGGAGATAGGAGAGGATGAAAAAGCTTTAGAAATTGATCTGTAGGCGTTCAAAGATAAACTTTTAGAACACCGTTGTGGTGTGCTCCGATAATCCTTTTAGAAACCTCTGAATTCTTTGTTATCCTAATCCTGCCGTCTTTACCAACTGTAGCTGTTAAAAGATGGTCATCTCCTTTAAAGATATCGGCTTGTTTTCCAAAGTGTTCCTGGCCAACTCTGACAACTACATGGTTTCCTTTTTCCTGTATGCTGTAATTTACACTTCCCTGTAACGTTGTTTTTCTTGGTTCAACAGTCAGGCTTATACCAACTTCTTCCTCAATCCTATCGATGTTTTCGCCGCCTTTCCCTATCAAACCAGGGATCTCTTTTTCATCTACAAAGATTTTAGCTCTGTTCTCTGATTCGAACTGGATTTCAGGGTTTTTAACATACTTTCTAAGCTTATACTTTAACTGATCCCTTGCAAGCTTGGCAGTCCTTGATTCATCTTCACCTAGCTCTTCTTGGATAGGCATCACAACTGTTTCCTCCCCATAAGTGTATATCTCATACTCAGGCTCTCCTGTCTCAAAATCTGAAATCTCTACAACAGGTCTTGCTAAATCAGCTTCTTTCATTCCGGACGGAACTTTTACTGATAGCTTGAGGCTGTAAACTTTTGATACAACAGCTTCTTCTATAAACACTACAGTATCAACTATCTGAGGAATTACACCAAGTTCAAGCCTTCCGATAAGTCTTTGAACCGCGTCTAACGCTCTTGATGCGTGAACTACTCCTATCATACCCACACCGGCTAAACGCATATCAGCGAATACTTTGAAGTCCTCAGTTTTCCTTACTTCATCGAAAACCGTGTAATCCGGTCTTACAAGAAGTAAAAGATCTCCTGTATTCTCCATCTTATCCTCTAACGCTTTGTACTGAGTAATATCAGAGCCTACTTGTAGGTCTCTCGGATGCTCCATAGTTTTCACAACTTTACCCTGAGAAGAGTAAAACTTGGCTAAAGCCTCGGCAAAAGTTGATTTTCCATGTCCAGGAGCTCCTGCCACAAGTATACCTTCTGCCTGTTCCTCAAGCCTTTTTCTAAACTTGTCAGTTAAGTCGTAATCGTCTAATGTAAGGTGTGCCAAAGGCCTTACAGCAGTGATCTCCATCTTCTCTGAAAAAGGAGGTTTTGTAATAACAATCCTGAAATCGTTTATCTGTAAGACTGTGGCCCCTACTTTATCCATCTCAATGAGACCGTTGTCAGAACTCTTTGCTTTTTCAAAAGCTTCTTCAGCCAGTTTTTCCACGTATGAATCCGCCATAACGTGCTTCCCTATATCTACAAACTTTAGGTTGCCAGGGACTCCTTTCTTTGCTTTAGGCTTCATTCCTTGTTTAATGTGTACAGACATTGTTTGGTCATCAAAGAAGTCTTTAAGCTCAAAATCTGCTTCAACAAACTTCTTTCTGAAAAATCTGTACTTTATGCCTTTAGCATCAGCCACTTTGGACTGAACTCTATCAGATGTGTAAAGTACAGCGTCTTCTTCCTCAGCCACATCCCTTATCATTGCATCGATACGGCCTCTATCAGCAAGGCTTATATCCTCTCTTGTAGGGAGGTCTCCGACAAACTTTATAGCGATATCTTTTTTATCAGCGATTTTCTGTATCTTGCTGATCTCTGAAAGACCTGTATCCCCTATTTCACGGCCCATGTTAGCCTGGTTCTCTAACTCGTTAACAACTGCTTCAGGGATTATAATCTCAGCTCTTTTTAGCTCCCCGCTTTCTATCAGCTCTGTTAACTTTCCGTCAATGATTACGGAAGTGTCCGGCACAATTTTTTCTACATTCATGTTATAATCTTTTAGTGGTAGACAGTTTTAAGTCTAAAAAGTTTCTGAAAAAAGAAAAAATTTTATACAGTAACTTGACTAATTCTTTACTTAATGGGACAGAGCTTTGAAGAGATAAATAAAACAGTGGAAAGGTTAGAAGAGAAGATCAATAATCTTAAGAACGGTGATAAAGAAGAGTTAACGAAAAAAAGCTCTGAAGACGAAAGTTCTCCTGAGATGCCTGATAGATCTCGTCTTGATAGAGAGCAGCTGGACGGTATTAAAAACAGTATAGAAGATACAAAGAAAACTCTTAAAGACGAGTTATGGGAGAAGATACAGGATCCTAAATCTTCTTACCCCGGGTTCCAATCAGGCGAATCAGAAAGAGATGAAGAAGATTCTGAGGACGAAAAAGTTTCAAATAATGTTGAAAAAAGCTCTGAAAAAAGTAAGCCTAATTATAAACAGTCAGAACTAGCTAACAATTCTGAAAAAAACAATGAAAGCCAAAGTATTTCGGAAAAGGATAAACAGGATTTAAACCGGCTTTATGATAAAATAGAGTTTACTAGAAACAAAATAATAGACGGAAATTTTAGACAGGCAACTAAAATGTATAACAGCCTTTTAAAGGAGTATAAACGGCTTGATAAAAAAGGTTTAGTGGATAAAAGACATAAGAAGATTTTGAAGACCATTTATAGTAACCTTAATAAAGGTTAGGTTAAGAAAAAAGACACTGAGGCTGACAGTGGACAACAGGGAAAAAATATCTCTAGCTACAGCAACGACTCTAAGATTTTTCTTTATATTTGCTACAGTCATAACTTTACAAGTTTATTTTGAAGATATAGGAGCTTCAGAACTACAGATAGGTTTGATCCAGTCTTCCTTATGGCTTGGAATACTTCTTTTCTCACCTTTCTGGGGGAATATATCAGATATTACAGGTAAGTCTCGTAAAATTCTTTTAGGGACTTCTGCTTCAGCTATTTTTCTCCTGCCTATGATTACTTTAACAGAGAACGTATGGATTATCCTCATAATATTATTTGTCATCTCATCACTTACCAGTTCCTACCAGCCAATAACCCTTTCAATAGCATCTGAGAGAAGTAAAAAGAATGATAGAGGTACTAACATGGCGGTATACAACTCCTCAAGAGGTCTTGGGATTACTTTAGGCAGGTTCTTATCAGGTATATTACTGACCGTCACCGCTTACACTCATACGTTCCACATATATACTCTAGTAAGCCTTGGAGCTTTCATAGCCGTCCTAAAACTACCAAGAAAAAACGGTGTCAAAACCGTTGAAAACGGTTCTAACATATTTATCGATTCTTTTAAAAAGATTTGGCCATCTAATCTTGGTAAATTATGGCATATGAACGGTCACAAGTATTTGATGGCCGCTGTTTTTCTACGTAAGCTTGCTATAACAGGCGTTATGTCCATGTTAGCTGTTTACATAACTTCAGTTAGAGGCCTTACAAGTATGGAGATGGGTGTTATAACAGGTATTGAACCAGGATTACAGGTTGTTTTTATGTTCTTATTCGGACAGCTTTCTGATAAGATAGGGAGAAAAGAAGTTTTCTCAACAGGTTTTATTCTTTGTGCTTTAGTCCCTATAGTTTATGCAAGGGCCGAAACATTTGTTATTTTTCTTTTAGGGTCATTTTTACTAGGTATCTCGTTTTCAGCCATTACTTCCGGAACAACCGCTTTTATAGGAGATATCGCGCCTAAATCAAGACAAGGAGAAATATTAGGCGTT
>JALDAI010000027.1 GCA_022729285.1 Candidatus Nanoanaerosalina archaeon | reverse complement strand
CGTGTTCGTTAGGATGGTCTTTGTAATGACCTACTTCCACTTCCACCTCAAACTTTTCGCCTTTACCAACTTTTTCCGGTGCTCTTATCACGGGAGTGTGTTTTTTCTCAAGCGCGTTCATTTCTTCAGGGTTTTTTGTAGAGGACATGTTCGTTCCGCAGAAAAGATCTTTTTTACATTCTGTCAATTTTATCATCTCGTAAGGAAGCTGAAACGCTTCTAAGTTAAAAGTTCTTTACGGGGGTTAAAACTTTTTCCTAAAACTAGAATATAGTCTAAAATAACAGTCATGTTTAAAAAATCTCTAAAAGTAATATCTATTATGTTTGATTTTTTGAAGAAAAAGGTTGGGAATAAGAAGGTCGCTGTTTTTGTTGACGGACCTAATATAATTAGAAACGAATTCGATATAGATCTTGATGATTTAAGAGAGGGATGCGAGTCTCTAGGAGATATCAGGATAGGTAAAGTTTTTCTAAACCAGTTCGCAAGCGGTAAACTTGTTGAAGCAGTTATTTCACAAGGTTTTGAACCTAAAGTAGGTGTTGCTGGCGAGGATAAAGAGGAAAAGGACGTTGACGTCTACATGGCTGTTGAAGTAGTTGAGGCTATTTTTAATGATAATATCGATGTTATTGCTTTAGCTACTAGGGACACGGATTTCCTTCCTGTCATCCAGAAAGCAAAGGAGTACAACAAAGAAACTGCTATAGTCTGTGTTGATCAAGGTCTTTCTACGGCTTTGAAAAACGCTGTTGATACAACTGTTATAATAGGCGAAAACAAGCACAGTTAAACGGTGCAAATATGGATTTACTAGCCTTATTCGACATCCCTGCAGGTATCCTTCTCTTAATTGGAGAAACCTGGATGCCAGGTTGGTTACAGATTATCGCAGGTCTTTTCGTAATCTTTAGAGGAGTCACGGCGTTGAAAGGAATAAAGATTTGGACAGGCCCTATATCATTTTTCGCCGGTATAGTCGATATTGTCGCAGGTTCTGCATTATACTTTTCTCCTTATTTTGAAGGAGTATTCATACATTTTGCTCAAATATTCGGAGTAGTTTTAGGTATTAAAGGGCTTACAACCGTTTTTTACGGTATTTTCAACCATTAGAAATTATTTAATTCTGTAACGGAGTATCGCTGCTACTCCTCCCATTTTGAATAATCTATCTCCTTCTTCGTGTTCTCTTGATATCCTCATAACGTCTGAGTCCATCTGAGAGGCTTTTTTGTTAAACATTTTAATAACGTCTTGAACCTCTTCAACGTCCATAGTTGAGCCACACTCTTCACACTCCTGTTTTTCGTTCTCTACTTCGAACTCTACTAGGTGCCTAACTTCTTCGTGGCCGCAGCTACTACATTTAAGCTTTGCTTCTTTCTTATCAAACTTTTCTGAGATCAGCAGTGTATCAACGGCTCCCATCTGTAAAGCTTTAGCAACATCTCTTAAACCGTAAACTGATTTACCGTTGTCTTTTTTCAGGTTAACAAGAAATTCGTTAACTTTCTTTTTCTCTCTGATAGCTTCTGATTTCTCAATTATGTCTTCTGATTTGTTAAGAAGTTCTTTTAGCCCTTCTTCTCCTGAGTAGTTTGTGCCTACTGTTGTCAAAAGTTTATCTAGAAGCTCTTTAGGCAGGTAGTCTTTCTCCGTAATATCTTCTTTTGAGAATCCTGGACCTCCTATAATAAGTCCTAAAAGCTCTCCGTCTCTTGCTTTCTGTAGGAAAGCTTTTTTAGCTTTATCTGCTATCTGGTTAAGGAATGTGTCGTAAAGGTTTTCTCTAATCCTTTCAAACCTTTGTTGGCTCTGCCCTCCTTTAGTCGTTTTACCTGGTACGTTAGATTCTAATGTGTTTTCAACGGTTAGATGGTTTCCTCTAACATAACCTATTGCTGCCTCTGATTTATCTAGACAGATGAGTCCGTAAACTTCTTTTTCTACTAGAAGTTCTTTTAGAGGTTCTAACTGGAACTCTTTATCACATTTGTAAATCCTTGATTCGATAGGTTCAGGAGGCTCTACTTCCCACATCTGTATATCAGGCCGTCCTTCCTGTTCTGAAACGTTTCCTGAAAACAGTGCTATCCCGTTTTCAGGTATCTCTCTTACTTCTCTAAACCTTCTCTCGAGCTTTTCTAGGGCTGAAACTACGTTTTTTCTAGTATTTTTAGACTTGATATTCTGTGCTTCTGACTGTTCTGAAGCTAGAAAAGTTGAAATACTGCCCATATCATATCCTGGAGGTATGTAAAGGCTTACAAGCTCAGTACTTCTACCTCTATACTCTGAAAGCTCTTCTAAAAGGTTTGATAATTGGTGTTTGTCCATAACCATGTGATTTACGACCTTCCATCTACTGGTTTATACCTGAATTTTTTATAATCCTACTTAAGAAAAAAGAAAGAAAGGGATTTTACCGTACCAGGACTACTGTGTTTTCTGTCTGGACTATTTCTCCTTTTTCTCCTTTTAGTGCGTACTCTCTATCGGCTTCGAAATCTTCTCCTTCAACAAGTTTTTCTCCTGCTGCCTTAAGGACTCCTTCTTTTATCTCGATTTCTCCGACTTTCTCTACTGCTCTCTCTATTTCTTTAACTTTGTTACCGAACTTAGGCCCTACTTTGGAGTAATTAAGGCTTATTCCTGTAAGCTTTCTCTCCATCTCCGGTTTCTCTGTCGATATTTCAAGTTGTTCAATGTTCATCGCTTCTTCGATGTTTTCTCCAACTTTTTTCAGTAACTCTGGACCGAAAACTTTTGCTTCACTAATTTCCTCATTTAATGACAGGTTTTTACTTGATTTGTACTTTCTGAATGCTTTAATAACCTCTACACCTAGTTCTCCTGCTTCAAGATCTTTTTCGTCGCCTTCTTCTGTTACTTCAGGCCAGTCTTCCATATGGACTGATTCTTTTCCTTCGAACTCTTTGAACAGTCTGTTGTAGATCTCTTCTGTGATGAAAGGCATTATAGGTGCTAACATCTTTACAGTGTTTAGGAATGAGTGGTACATGGTGTAAAGCGCTTTTTCGTCTCCGTCGTAAAGCCTTCTTTTAACTATTTCTAGGTAGTTGTCTGCTAGGTCGTGCCAGAAGAACTGTTTCACTATTTCTTTGGATCTGTTGTACTGGTATGTATCGAACCACTCTGTTGCTTCTTCGACTGTTTTATCCATTTTTTGTAGCAGCCATTTGTCAAGCGCTCCGAACTTTTCAGGTTTTTCAGGTTTCTCTTGTATGAAGTTGTCTAGAAACCTTGCTACGTTCCAAAGCTTGGTTGTAAGTTTCTGCCCTGCTACTAGGTCGTCTTCTTTAAACACTAGGTCTTCTCCCAGCTTTACTTTGGATGACCACCATCTTAAGGCGTCTGCTGAGTACTTGTCAACTACTTTTTTCGGTTTTACAACTATTCCCTTAGATTTTGAGAAAGATTTTCCTTCCTCTGCCATCCCCATTCCTGAGATCATTATGTCTTTCCAAGGAACTGAGTCCGTGTGCAGGTGGCTTTTCAGTAATGTGTAAAACGCCCAAGTCCTTATTATATCGTAACCTTGAGGCCTTAGATCCATCGGGTATATATCCATGTCTTCTTGTTCTGATCCCCAGTGAGCGTTTATGAGAGGGGACAACGATGATGTGAACCAGGTATCCATAACATCTGTTTCCGGTTCAAATGAGCTGTTTCCACATGAAGGACATTTTTCTACAGGCGCTTCTGTCTCGTTCGGATGTACCGGTAGGTCACTTTCATCTGCTAAAACGATTTCTCCACAGCTATCGCAGTACCATACGGGGAACGGAACTCCGTAAAGCCTCTGTCTTGATATACACCAGTCCCATTTAAGACCGTCTGTCCAGTCATCAAACCTTGATTTCATGAACTCAGGGAACCATTCGACTTCTGATGCTCTCTCTTTAAGCTCTTCTTTGATATCAAGCATTTTTACAAACCACTGGTCTGCCATAAAGTACTCTACAGGATGGTCGCACCTTTCGTGTACCTGTACTGCGTGGTCTGTTTTTTCTCTTCCTAAGAGATGACCTGTTTCCTCAAGCTTTTTAACAATCTTTTTTCTTGCTTTTTCCGTTGTAAGTCCTTCAAACTCTCCTGCTCTTTCGTTAAGTATTCCGTCTTCGTTAATAGATATTCTTAGTTCAAGTCCGTGGTCTTTCCACCACTCAATATCGTTTTTGTCTCCGAATGTACAGACCATCACTGCTCCTGATCCGAATTCAGGATCTACTTTGTGGTCTTCCATTATTTCTACTTCTTGTCCGAAAATAGGTACTTCTACTTTTTTCCCGACTTCTCCTTGGTACCTTTCGTCTTCAGGATGTACAAAGACCGCGACACAGGATGAAAGAAGTTCAGGTCTTGTAGTAGCGATTTCAATCCATCCTTCTTCATCTTTGTAATCAAATCTAACATCATTTAGGTGGGAACTTTTCTCCTCATCTTCTATATCTGCTTGTGCAAGCCCTGTTCTACAGTTAGGACACCAGATTACAGGGTCTTCTTCTCGGTACATTTTTTCTTTCTGCAAAAGATCTAGGAAGGATAACTGCGATACTCTTATTGCTTCGTCGCTGATAGTGGTGTATAGAAGAGACCAGTCAACTGAGATACCTAAGAGATCCCATACTTCTTTGTAATTGTTTCTACCTTCTTCTGTAACTTCTTTACACTTCTCTATAAACTTTTTTCTACCTATCTCGTGTTTATCTAGGTCAAGCTTTCTTTCAACATACCGTTCTGTAGGCAGTCCGTTGTCATCTAAACCCATGGGGTAGAAAACGTTGAAGCCCTGCATCCTTTTGAACCGGGCGATAAACTCTGCTTGGTTGTAGCTCATCGCATGCCCGACGTGTAAGTCTCCTGATACGTATGGAGGCGGTGTATCGATCGAGTAAGTTGGTTTATCTGAGTTTGGGTCGTAGTCGTAAATGGTTAATTCTTTCCACTTCTTCCTCCACTTTTCTTCTACTGAGTCTGAATCATAATTTTTAGGGAACTCTTTGGACATATTCTATACACCTACTTTTTATGTGTTTAAAAGGTTGTTACAAGAATTTTTTATAATTACGGTTTAACATCTGTTAAGCTGTTGTATGTAAAATAAGAAAACAAAACTGATTTAATATTACTCTAATTTAAGCCAGTAACTTTTATTGTCTTCTGCAATCTCTACAGTATCCTCTAAGCCGTTATCTAAAATTATTTGACTTTCTCTGTCGATATTCTCGATAAACTTGGTCCCTAAATGTGTTACAAAAAGCTTTTCAGGATCTATATGTTCTTCCAGCTCAATAACGTTGTAAAGACCTAGATGCCCTTTCCAGGAATCTGAGTAAGGTCTTGCACAGCTCACAACCATGTAATCGCTTTCCTCAAACTTTTTAGGAAGTTCGTCGAACATATCTGTATCTGGTATGTATGAAAAGGTTTTACCGTTTTTAGTCAGTTTGAAGCCTGTGGTTGTAACGTTTTTATGGTCTACTTCTAGGAACTGTAGTTTGATGCCGTTTTCAAAGATGTACTCGTCTCCGTCTTCTACTATCAGTTCTTCTCCAACCGCTTGTCTGTGGTAGGTGCTTATCGAACTAGAAGTGTTGTCGGATCTTAGATAATCTTTGTTAGATATTAGAACTCCTCTATCAGTTTTACACCCGTCTGTCATACCCTCTATCAGTATCTCTGCATCGCCTTCATGGTCTAAGTGTGGGTGTGAAACAAATATTCCGTCAAGCTCACCGAAATCAACTCCGTTTCTAATACCATGTACTAAAGCTCCTGGACCGGGATCAACTGCTAACATAAAGTCTCCGTCTCTTAAAATAAATCCTCCTGTCTGTCTTCTCTGCTTTATCATGCAGTACCTGCAACCTCCTGTTCCTAAGAATAATAACTCCATAGTCGACCTTTCTCATTATTGATATGCTAATTTTAATAATCACACGGTCCTATTCTAACATTTATGGGAAAACAAGAGGAAGTTGACATTTTTATGAACAGTTTTAACCTGGATATAAAACCTGAATACCGGCTTTTAGACGTTGTTGCTGAGCTCGGCGAGGTCTGTAACCAGGTACTTTCTCAGACTAGTTACGGTGAGGAAGATTTTTTGAGAAGTAAACACCTTGAGGAGGAGATAGGAGACCTCTATTTTTCACTTATAGCTCTTGCTAACCGGTTAAACATCGATCTTGATCTATGTCTTGAGAAAGTTATGGAGAAGTATGAGAAAAGAATAAAGGAGAACGGAGACCCTGGTTCTAAAAGAGTTTAAACAACTTTAACTCCGTTTTCAATTTTTTTACCTGGCTCTACAAGGGTTACTTCTCCATCGCTATCTTCTGCTGCTAAAATCATTGCTTCTGAAACTTCTCCTCTCATCTTTGCAGGTTCAAGGTTGGTAAGTACTACTACCTGTCTTCCTTCAAGCTCTTCAGGTGAGAACTGATCTTTGATACTTGAGCAGCTCTGTTTTATTTCACCTTCTCCCACATCTATCTGCAGCAGGTAAAGTCTATCAGCGTTTGGGTGTTCTTCTACTTTTTTTATCGTTCCAACTCTTAGATCAAGTTTTTGGAACTGTTCAAAACTTATTTTCTCTGACATTTTTTCACCTTCTTTTTCATCTTCTTCTGATTTCTTATCATCTAGCTCACTTTTAAGCTGTTTTGAATCAACTTTTTCGAAAAGAATCTTTTTCTTCCCTAACTTATGGCCAGGTTTCAACAAACCTGTTTCTTCTTTAAACTCTTCTAAAACGTTTCTACCGGTTTCTAACGGTTTATCTATGTTAAGCATGCTCCAAATACTTTCTGAAGCATCCGGCAGGTAAGGGTATAATGCTGATGCTAAAACGTTTATTGACTGTAAACAGCTGAATATAACGTCTTCCTTGACTTCTTCGTTTTTCCAAGGCTCTTTTCTTGATAGGAACTCGTCACCTTTCCTAGCTATTTCTACGGCTTTTTTAAGGCCCTTTCTAATGTTTTTTTCTTGTTCAATAGCCGAATAATACTCCTCAACCGTCTTTTTAACCCCTTTATCGGAGTAAAGAAAGTTTTTAGAGTCTTCTTCAAGATCTGAAACATTTAGTTCAGGTACTTTGTTTCCGAACCATTTCTCTGCTAGGCTAAGAACTCTGTTAACATAGTTACCTACGGTATCATTAAGTTCGTTGTTAATCCTTTTTTCAAAATCTTTTAATGAAAACTTTGAGTCATGTCCTATAGGCATCACTGATGCCAAGTAGAACCTCCAGTAATCCGCTGGTAACATCTCTAAAGCTGTTTTTCCGTCAAGCCCTACTCCTCTTGATTTTGAGAACTGTACGTCTTCGGATAATAGGAACTGGTAGATAAACTCGTAATCAGGGAGGTTGTAATCTTCTTCCTGACCTAGTAGGACTGCAGGCCAAATAATTGTGTGGAAAATAGTGTTGTCTTTCCCTATGTTGTATACTGTTTCAGCATCTCCGTTCCTCCAGTAACTTTCCCAAAGATCTTCATCACCTTTTTGGTCGAATAACTGTCTTGTAATCCCGATATAACCTATTGGAGCATCGAACCAAACGTACAACACTTTGTTTTTGTATACTTCATCGTCTAAACCGTCTAAACCTTCTGTAGGTACGTCGAAACCCCATGAAATATCTCTTGTGATACAACGGTCTTCTAAACCGTCTTCTATAAGGTTTAAAACTTCTTTTTCAACATTCTTTGGAACCGGTTTCTCCTCTTTTATCCATTTTCTCAGCTTTTCCTCGAACTTAGGTAGCTGTAGATAAAGGTTCTTTGTCTCCTTAAACTCTATATCTCGACCGTTGCAAACTGTGCAGTAAGGTTTTACAAGTTCTTCCGGTTCTAAAAGCTTTCCGCAGCCTTGTTCATCACACTGATCTCCTCTTGCAAGTCCTCCACAGTGAGGACATTCGCCTTCAATATACCTGTCAGGTAGGAAACGTTGACAGTCTGTACAGTAAGGCATCTCTTGTACTTTTTCAGCGATGTAGCCGTTTTTGTACAGTTTCTTAAACATACGGTGGGTCTGTTTCTTATTATACTCTGTATGAGTTCTTCCGTAAAGGGTGAAATCTATGTTAAATCCTTTAATAACTTCTTTAACTCTTTTATGTTGTTCATCAGCGTAATTTTTAGGTTCTTTACCTGCTTCTATAGCTGCTAGTTCTAAAGGCGTTCCGTGTTCATCCGATCCGCAGATAGAAATATTTTCAACCCCTACAACGTCTAAAAACCTTTTGTAAATATCTGCTGGAAGTAGTGATCCTGTTATGTTTCCTAGATGAGGTATTCCATGGATGTACGGAAGTGCTGATGTAACTATTTTTTTATCTTTAAACCTAACCACCTTTTGAAAAAATGTTTGACGAGTTTTAAAACTATTTTCGGGG
>JALDAI010000022.1 GCA_022729285.1 Candidatus Nanoanaerosalina archaeon | reverse complement strand
GTATACGGTAGAGGTAAGGGAAAAACAACTTCAACAGTTGGCACCGTTGTTAGAGCTTCTCATTACGGTTTAAACATAAAGTATGTGCAGTTTATGAAGAAAAGCGGTACAGGAGAATCAGAGTTTCTAAAAGAATTTAGTAATGTTGATTATGTCTGCCACGACTACGACTCATTAGTTCATCCTGAAAAAGGTATGACAGAAGAACAGATGGAAAAAGCTAAGAAAAGTTTTTATGAAATCCAAGAAATCAATAAAGACTATGATTTTCTAGTCTGTGATGAAATACTAAACCTGCCAATTTTCACTTTGAACAACGAAAAAGGCTTCAGAATAGATTACAAAGACATTGAAAAAATTATTGATAACAAAAGAGACAGTTTAGAAATGATATTGACAGGTATGTATGCGCCAGAGTCTCTTATCAAAAAGGCTGACTATGTTTCAGAGATAAAAAAAGTTAAACATCCTTACGAAGAAGGCTTAGTGGCAAGACCCGGTGTCGAGTTCTAAAATTTTTGAAAAAAATAAAAAAAGGGAGACTAGTTCATTTCTTTTTACGAACTAGCCAAGGCGCTGCAATGATGTAAAGCAGTCCTGTTGCTACAACTACTGCCGATACAGTCATCCCGGTAATCCACCCGATGTTCATCTCGTAAGCAACTAGGTAGAGTATACCGAAAGCGATCATTGTCGGCGACATGTTGAAGACTATCCTCATCCATGTATGTAGTAGTCTCACTAAAATCGCAAGCAGTAGTAGACCGATTGCAATGTATAGAACTGAGTATTCAAGCGCTAAGATTCCGAAACCTACTCCGAATAGGACGTAGATTATACCGATTCTTCTGTACCCCTTCATCCTGGATCTCATCACTTTCGCAAGCTTTGAGTCAACGTACTTCTCCCTATCCTCTACAGATCTCCATACCGCAGTGTAAACTACGAATACAGCGATGTAGATCAGTGGGATAATTAGATACGGATTATCTAATGTATCAGGATGGAACCAGTTGTAAACAGCTAACGTAGTTCCTAATAGAAGGGTTACAAGACAGAACAGATAATATTTCCAATTTGTCGGTTTAAATTCTTTTAGTTCCATAGAGTAACCACAACCAAGTATTGGTGGTAAAGATTTATAAGTGAACCTCCTGTCCGATAACTACTGATACAACTACACCCCTTCCGGGAGTTGAACCCGGGACCTCGACCTGTCCACCGCCTAAAATTAAAAATCCGCAGGGTCGCGCTCTATCCAGACTGAGCTAAAGGGGTATTCAGCCTAAAAGATTTTATCGTTAAAAAAACTTATTAGTTTGATACCAACTAAAAAAATACCTATGACAGGATTAGAAAACATACCGAAAGTTATTAGAAAAAATAAAATTATATTGCTGCTAATCCTGTTATTTTTCGGTACATTAGCCTTATCCATGGTTTGTTGGAACTGTTACAACATAACTCCCGAAAACGGAATACTACATTTCACTTATCCTCTTGAAAACATTCAAAGAACCGGTTATAAAGGGCCTTTATTCTTATCAGTACCGATAATACAGATTTTAGGACAAAATGATTTTGCTATAAGACTTTCCGCCGGACTTTTTGCCAGCATAACTGTTTTATTAACATACCATCTCGGTAAAACACTTTTCAACAAAAAAGTAGGCATACTCTCATCATCTTTACTGATGTTGTCACCTCTCTTTGTAATGATAAAAAAGACAGAGTACGTTTATGTAGCTTTTTTCTTCGTATCATCAGTTTTGGCTTGGACCAAGTTCTTAGAACATAAGAATTATCTTTATGCCATAGTTTCAGGCATAATATTAGGTTTAGGTGTTTTCCAAAAACCAGATCTAGGTTATTTATTTATAGCGCTCTCCGCACCATCACTGATCTACCTAGATAAACCAATTAAAACCATTTCTAAAAACTTGAAAAAAATAGCAGTATTTTCATTATGTTTTTTACTAACATTATCCCCCATAGTCTTATCCAATTTAGGAGGAGAAAACATAGAGTCAGAAGAAACAGATTTAGATTATGTTCTTAACGCGTTCCACATCCCTTCCTTATCCTACCAACTCAACTCAATAAAAAGACAATTCACAAACCTCGGACTTATAATGCAGCCAAACGAGTATATTAGAAGCATTATTACAGCAGGTAGGCATAGTGAAGACAACTTTAACTACCCGAACCTAAGGTTTACCTCATACCTCTTATTAGCCATAACACTTCTTTACACCATTTTTTACGGAGACAATAAAACAAAGTATTTAGCAACCGTAATAATAGTTACAGGAGTCCTTCTAACTTTTTTACCGACAACTAATCCAGAAAGACTTCCTTCAATATTCGGCATGAACTCGTTAATTCCTTTTTGCCTCATCCTATTTTCAAGGGCTCTCCAAAAAATTTATGAGAAATCTTGGAAAGTTGGGAGCCTTTTTAAGATACTTTTAGCTCTTTTTGTATTAGGAAATATTTTTACATTCATTTTTTTCTATCAAACATATTCAGAAGAAACTTTTGTAGAAGACACTTATCCAGAGTTTGCTCTAACACACCAAAGAGCTCGAGAAGCTGTTGATAAATACAATCCTGAGTTCAATATTCTTGGTACACATTTCTACAATGTTGAATTTGATGTTTGGACAATGGATTACTGTAAAAGAGAAGAGAGCAAATTGGTAGAGAACAAAACCAACGGTAGAAGCGGTATAGTTACCACGGTAGAATGTTCCTATCCTAATATCCATAAAGAAGAACCTGATTCAATAAATATGGTAGTTCCTTATCCAGACTACTATGAAAACAGTTCAGAGCTATGGGATAAAACATACTGCCAACACTCAGATATCAACAAATCAAAGTGTTTTAAGCCTTATATATCAGTTAGAGAAAAAGAAACGAAAGGTGAATTAGAGGTAAGTGTTTTAGACAAAGTTTTAGATTCTAGAGGAAAGATTGCTTATAAAGCATTAGAGGTTAGTAATACTAGTTGAAAGTAAACAACTAAAAAACTAATTAATTATTATAAAGTAAATACAACTTATTTATTAGGTGGCTGTCCAATGGAAGAAATAAAAAAAGTTTTAGAAAAAGGAGAAAAAGGCTCAGTTTTTGTAGCAGGAAAGTTTGAGGACGTTAAAGAGTTTTCAGATCATCTTAAGAAAGTTTCAGAAAAATTAGATAAGTGTAGACAGGGTGACGAAGACTGTTACACCTCTAAAAGAGTCAAAATATTGAGAAAACCTCTTTTAAACCAGCTTGTTGGAGGAGTTAAGGCGGGAGAGTACGATAAACGGTTGGACGATGAAGAAAGAAAGTATGTTATCAACGTATCCGAAAAACCGGAAGTTTCACAACAAGAGTACGACCAGCTCGTGAATATTTTATCAGAGCCTTTTTCCCAACAACTTTATGAAAAAGTTAGCAAAGAGTTCGAAAAGTTGAACGACGTGGTAAAAGCCGAATACGGATTAGAAGTAGATAAATCACAAATGTTTGGATCAGTCGAACTCCTTTACAACGATATGTTCGGGACAGCAGATCTGATATCAAAAGAAAAGTACGGCTTACCAATAATTTCGAACAAAAGTAAAGGAGTAGACGAATTCTACCTGTTAGAAAACGGGGACAAACTAACTTACGAAGGAGAGAAATCATTAGTCTTCAAAAACGAATCAGTAAACGGTTTCAAAGACTTCGTGAAAAAAGGTTTCTGGGTTAAAGATATATTATCACAACAGAAGACAGGTAATGAAAAAAGGTATGCTATGGAGAGAGACTACTCTTTTAGGTAGTCCCTCCCTAACCTTTCTACAAGTACTTGTCAAAAACAGTTTCAAGCCTTTCAGCTCTTCCGTACTCCTCATTACCATACAACTTCTCAGAATACCTTTCATAAACCCGTTCAACAATATCCTTATCCACATCGAATCCCTTCTCCATTGCGTATACAGCAAAACCAGAGGCTATACGGTAGTTCTCCTCAGACAAGTAGTGAGCCATAGCTCTCTCAAAATCCCACTTCCTAAACTCATCAAGACTTTTTCCAGACCCCATAACAACACCTCAGTTTAACTATCACATAATAATTACATTTTTAAAAGATTATCTTCTTACTTAAATTAGTTGTCAAAAATGGGAGAAAAACCATTATACAAAGAAGTTGTTGACAAAGGTAAAAAACTTATTGCAGGAATAACAGTAGGAGCCACAGTTACAGCAGCAGCCTTAACAGGTTTAGGAGCACCAGCATTAGCAGAAGATGAAGAAATAGAGTATTATAACAGAGAAGTAGAACAGTACGTACAAGAACACCTCCCAGAAGAAAAAGTTTATAGAGAAAGTTTTAATGCTGTTTCAAAAGCGTTCTACAAAGGAGAGATTATCGACGAAGAAGGAGAAGTCGACCAAGAAGTTGTAGCAGTAGCCTATGAGGAATTAGAAAGAATTGATGACAAATACGGTGAAGAAGCAATTGAAAAAGGCTATGAAAGCCTTTCAGCCGCAGAAGAAATAGTAGGAGAAGGACTAGATAGAAAAGAAATAGACAACTTCGGAGACACCATTATCCTTAATTATACAAAAGGCATTCCACTAGAAGATACATTAAAGATGCGTTGGATGTTTAACGAACACGTCCCGGAGTACTTAGAAAAATTTGAAGAAGTTTTGACAGAAGAATCTTACCAAGCAGTTAAAGAAGAGTACGAAATAAAGTTCCACCAGATAGACGTACCTACAGGACAACGAGTAATGCCTATACAGGACTTTACAGTAGAAGAAGTACACTCGCTTATAGAAGAAGAGGAAGACGAAGAAGAAGATCCAATGGACTCAGACTTTTAGATATACTAAAGTGATCAGATAATGAGAGTTCAAAAATCACGAACAGTCCTTTAGGTCCTACACCCATATATAACAGTGTTATACCTCTTAATCTAAAACTAATAATTCGACAACTATACTATCCTTACTAGAGAAGTATAACGGCGTTATATCCAGGTATAACAGTGTTATACCTGTTCAAGGACGCCTATATAATCGGTAAAATCTGTAAAACATGGTATATAATAAAAGCCGAGAATAAAGCGTTTAACGCCATTGCTAATCCGCTTATGGCTCCGCTAAGCTTGCTTTCTTGCATGATTCTTTCAGTTCCTAATACATGTGAAGAGACTCCCATTGCTATACCTCTTGCTACAGGATCCTTTACCTTAAACAAGTTTAGAATAGGGACGCCTACTGAGTTCCCTAATATCCCGGTGATAATAACTAGTATCGCTGTTAAGGAGTAAATTCCGCCTATTTGTTCGCTTATACTTATCGCTACAGGTGTTGTAACGCTTTTAGGCGAAATACTTATTATAAGAGATTCGCTACCGCCTAAGAGCCAGGTTATCACTACTACGCTTAACACTGCTGTTAATCCTCCTACTATAACTCCTGTTGATACTTCTAAGATATACTCTTTAACGTTCTCTCTTTTCTTGTACAAAGGTACTGCTAGGCTTACAACTCCAGGTCCTAGGAAGAAGCTTATCACTTGTGCGCTTTCGTTGTAGGCTTCGTAATCTATCCCTGTTACTTGTAAAACGATGATAACTGCGATAATCGATAAAAGAACCGGGTTTAGGTAGAACTTTTTCTTTTTCTCATATATCTTGTTGAATACAAAAAACACTAAGATGGTTATGAAAACTCCGAAAGGATTCATCTTAACACCTCGACAACTTTTCCGGTTACTCCTACTGTTATGATAAAGCTAAGAACTAATGCAACTATTATATGGATTATTTCATCTCTTAGAAGCCCGAAATAGACCATTACTCCGACTCCTGGCGGTATAAACATTATACCCATATGTTCGATAAAGTACTCTGCTTCATCTTCGACGTCTTCCAGTTTAACAACTCCGCTTACCAGAGCTGAAAGTAAGAAAACCATCCCTAATACGTTCCCTGGGACAGGTAGTAATTCTAAACCTGCAACAAGTTCTCCTGCAAAGTATAGGCTGAAAATAACTGCTAGTCCTTTGTACATACGTTGTTTACCTATACATACTTCTGTAGAGGCTTTAATTAAATCTTTCGAGATTAACCGTGATTATCCTAACCTAATTGTTTTATTAGACTGGGACACAAATTTTTTTATGGAAAGAACTTCTTACTTGGCTATGGTTTTTTTGGTTGCTTCTATAACTTTGTCAGGATGTTTGTTTTTTGAGGAGGCTGAGATTGAAGAGGAGTGGTTGTCTCTTAAAGAATTTTACGATGGTTTTAACAGTCCCTGGAGTCTTGAGTTCGTTCCTGAAACTGATTTAGTACTTGTAACTGAGAAAGAGGGAGATCTCAGTATTTTCAACAAATCTGATGCTTCTGTCGGTTATGTTGAAGGAGTTCCTGAGGTATATGATGGAGGTCAAGGAGGTCTCTTAGATGTTGAGACGCACCCTGATTTTTCTGAAAACGGTTTTATCTATCTTACTTTTTCCGGTGAAAACAATGAAGGCGCTGCAACCCATCTTGGAAGAGGTGTACTAGATCTTGAAAACTTTGTTTTAGAAGATTTCGAGGTTTTACACGTTGCTGAACCTTTTGTTAGAGGCGGATCACACTTTGGTTCAAGGATAACTTTTGATGAGGATAACAATGTGTACTTTACGGTAGGTGATAGAGGTGAAAAAGATTTCGGACCAGACCATGTTTCTCAAAACCTTTCTAATGAGTTAGGAACCACTATTAGGTTGGAAGAAGATGGATCTATCCCTGATGACAACCCTTTTGTTGAAAACAGTTCTTTAAAGGACAGTATTTACAGTTATGGACACAGGAACAGTCAAGGAATGACTACAAACCCTGAAACAGGGAAAATCTGGCAGAGCGAACACGGTGAGGAGGACGGTGATGAAATAAATGTTTTGGAGAAAGGAGGGAATTATGGCTGGCCTATAACTCATTACGGATGTCATTACGGTACGAACGATCCTGTAGGGGATTATCCTCATGAAAACCCTGGTGTTGTCAACCCTGTATATTACTGGGAGTGTAACTCGGGAGGCTTTCCTCCCGCCGGTATCACTTTTTACACAGGCGACTACTCTGAATGGAACGGAGACTTGTTTGTGAGCGGTCTTGCTAGTAACTACCTTGCTAGGTTTAGTATAGAAGAGGAGGGAGATAATCTGGTCTTAACTGAGGAAGAAGGTCTTCTTAAAGAACAGGGATGGAGGGTTAGAGATGTTGAGGAGCACAGTGACAGCCTTTATGTTGTGACTGATGGCGGGAGGTTTGTAAAAATCTCGCCTAACAACACTAGTTAATTATTGTAGGCGTCGTAGATGTTGTAAATATACAGTACCGGCGCTCCTAGAAACATTAAGATCGCTACTGTGGAGTTTCTTGTCATTAAGCCTCCTATGAATATTACAGGGTAGGAGAAGAAAATTCCCATAAACAGCAATCCTTTCAAAATATCTCCTTTTACTAGCTGTCCGAAGCCTGGTAGAAAGATCGATAACAATGCCGGGATTCCATGTTTTTCTGACATACTTTTAAAGTAAAAACTAATTTTTAAAAAGGGGAAAGTAGTTTGGCGGAAAATAACAAAAAAACTGTTTACTACTCTATGAAGAAATATCTTACCGGGTGAACCTTTATACAAGAAGTAAACTCAGAAGGAACAGTATCTGAAAGTTAAATTAGTATAAATATGTTTACAGACCGTTTATAAATGACCGAAGACTCTTTATAAACCTAATATATTTTCTACAGTTCTTTGACTTATAAAAACTCTTTCAAATGTTTATAAAAAAGATTTTAACGGTTTATTATCCAAACTATACTACTTATAACTCTTCACAATATCTAAAGAAAAATTAGGGAAAAGGTGAGGTAATCGAACCTTTTATATATTCTTTGTGTCCATTAATTATTCCACGGGGGGATAGAGTGAGCCCTAGGGCTCGAAAAGTTAATGCCGAAAACGTTTCGTTTTTGGAAGATATTTCTTTAACCCGATCCGTATCTATGTCTTTTTCTGGGAAAACATTTTCTAACCCCTTTCTATCTGTAAAAAAGGTGTTGTAAAAATGATAAAAAAACAATTATCGGAGCAGTCTAACTCTTCAAACAGCAGGATAATAAAAACACTTTCATTTATGGCGGTTTTCTTACTGTCCTTTGCGTTACTAACCGGGATAGGAATAGCTCAGGAAGATGAGACTTATTATGGGACGGTTAACAACGGTTTCGTTGAAGTAGATGATGGAAATGTACTCCTAACTTTTGGAGTATGGGATGACGATGTAAAATCTGATGCTTGGTTCTTCAGTACAAATATAGGAGATACTGAATGGAGTGCTGATGACGAGTTTACAGGAGAGTTTGAAGTAGATGATGATTATGAATACCAGTTCCAAGGTATCGCTTCCGATTATTTCGATAACGATAATAATCCTGAGGGTTGGATAGATAAACCTGAAGGAGGTGCCTGGGAAGCAATGCTATTTGAAGGTGAAGAAGGAGAAAAATACGCGTTGCTTGCAGCAGGTAAAGGAGATGACAACGGTGAACTAGGTACTTTTGAAGAGAATACAGAAGATAATGATGGAGGATTCGGTTTAGTAGATGTTGACACTGAAAAACACTGGCAAGGATCTGAAGATAAATTCGAGATGAATTCAGTAAACCACGGTGCCGATGAAATAAACGATGTGATAAACGGTGATGAGATTTATGATGATGGTTTAGAACTTATTGGAGTAGGTTACTGGGCGAATAACTATGATCCATATGAATCAATCCAAGAAGCAGTTGACGAAGCTGAAGAAGGCGATACTATTGTGGTCAACGAAGGAAATTACGAAGAATCAGTTAGTATCGATGTTGAAGGTTTGACGCTTAGTAGCATTGAGAAACATGAAGCTGCTATTGAAGGTAGAATAGACATTGAAGCAGATGATGTAACTCTAAGCCATTTTAAACTATTTGGAGAAGATGAAGATAGGATTGTTGTTCCTAGAAATAGTGAAGGCGTAAGAATATACAATAACATTTTAGGAGAGTCTATGAGAGGGATTCAAGGAGATTTACACGGAAGACCAAATGATTTGTCGATTGTGGGCAACATATTCAAGCCGTCAATTGACTACGGAATTGCCGGTACAGAAGATATTGATCAGTTATTAGTTGAAGACAATACATTCAAAACTTCTGTAGAAGGGATAGGTCTAGGTGAAGGAGTTGAATTAGCTGAGAATAACGAATTTAATGAACTTGTAGAGAGTAACGACTGGAAGATAGAAAGCGGATACGCTATTGGAGATTACATAGCCAACAATGTATTCGTAACAGATGGCGGTTCAATTCAGGAATCAATTGAATCTGGTTTAGTTGAGGAAGGTTCAACAATTCTTGTATATGAAGGCGATTATGAGGAAACCATAGAGATTAAAAAAGACAAATTAACCTTATATTCAGTGGATGGTCGTGGATCAACAACTATAACCTCCGACACAACCGATGGTGATGGCGTAGTCAGGATAGATGCTGACGAAGTCCACTTCAAAGGATTCACAGTAGATAACCAAGACGCTGATAACTCTAGAGCAGTAAGAGTTGTCGATACAAAAGACTCTTTGATTGCAGATAATACCTTTGAGAAAGCCTATAGAGGGATACAGGGAGACAGAGCCGGAGGAACTGCAGAAAATCTTACAGTATACGGTAATGAGTTCATAACCGACTTCGGTATCGCTAGTACAGAAGGAATTGAAGGATTCAACATCGTGGATAACTTCTTCAAACCTTCTGTTGAAGGAATAGGAGTGGGAGGAGATTCTTCAGAACTGTATATCGCAGGAAATATTTTCGATGGTTCTGAGAATCCTGAAGACGGTGCAATAAAAGTTCATGAAACCGGTGGGGAGGAAACTTCTGAATTATTCATTCAAGAAAATGATTTCAAAGGATTTGATGAGGCAACAGTATTGATCAACGATGATAGTAAAATGGACGAACTCAACGCCACCCACAACTACTGGGGACAGGAAACAGGCCCTACTGATGTTCAAGTAGAAGGAGAGGTAGACTTCAGTCCTTGGTTGCTTGAGAGCATTGAAGAAAGCCCTGAAAAGTACGATGTTACAATCGACTTCGGCAGTGGATGGACCGGCTTCTCATTCGGACACCGGGCTGAAAATATCGAGG
>JALDAI010000052.1 GCA_022729285.1 Candidatus Nanoanaerosalina archaeon | reverse complement strand
CTTGTTAAAACAGCTAAAAAACTTGTTAAACTCTCTGATGGAGAGGTTAAACGGTTTTTGGAAAATTATTTCTTGAAGTACGATACTAGAAACCTTAGAAAAGTGTTTTCTTGGAAGAACAGGTCTTCTAGTAACGGTATGTCTAAGGAAATGGTTGTAAAACATTTAGAGGAGTCGCCTAACATCTCTAAACACGATATCAGTTTTTTAGTTGATGAGAACACAAAATTTGAAGATCTTGAAAACTTTGTTAGGAACCGTTTCAGCAGGATAATCAACGGTGAAGAAGTAAACTCTTTCAACGAACTAGAGCTTTTAATGGATAAAAAATACCTTTTAAACCTTGTTAACCAGGTTAAACAGCTGGGTATAAGCGATTACGGTCTTAAGAAATTCTTAAGGTTTGAAGTAGATACTGCTAATATTAACACGGTTGGAAGAGCACGTTTAATGGATAAAAACTCCTTTGATCTGGATTCTTATCTCGTTAAGGACGGTGATAACCGTATAGGAAATCTTTCTGTATCTGATCTGAAATCTCTTTACGAGACGGATGAGGCAACCTTTATGGAAAAGGTTTCAGATTTTACGGATACTGATGGCGAAAAACTAGGTTTTATGGAGAGTATAGAAATCGGTATAGAGAGAAAAAGGTTTAACAGTTCAAAGTCTCTAAGCCTTTCCCCGCCTAAAACTGTTTCACCGGTTCTTGGATACGTTGTGAGAAAAGAAACGGAGGTCGAGAACATTAGGAAGATTGTTAGAGGTAAGAAACTTGGTTTAGATGAATCTGAAATAAGTAAAAGGGTGGTGTTTTGAGTAACGAAAAAAGCAGTATCTGTGTAGTGGGGAGCGAAGATTTTTGTTTAGGCTTCAGACTCGCAGGTATAAAGAACGCTGTTACAGCTGGAAAAGATGAAGTTTTTGAAAAAAAGGTTAAGGAGCTTAAAGACGGCTCGGATTATGGAATAGTTGTTATGGACGGTGAAAGATTTGAAAAACTGTCCTACGGATTAAAAAAGAAGGTTAAGTCATCGGTTGATCCGATATTTGTTTCTCTCTCTGAAAAAGGAGGGGGTGAGACTCTTAGAAGTAAGATTAAGGAGTCTGTAGGAGTTGATCTTTTAAGGTGAATATTATGAGTAATGAAAATAAAGTTGAAGGAGAAGTATACAGGGTTTCCGGTCCGCTTGTTATAGCTAAAGGACTTGAAAGCCAGATGTACAACGTGATTAAAGTAGGAGATGAACAGCTTCTAGGAGAAGTTATCAAAATCTCAGGTGAAAAAACTTTTATCCAGGTATACGAGGATACTACAGGTATAAAACCTGGAGAGCCTGTTAAGGACACTGAACAGCCTTTATCTGTTGAGCTTGGTCCTGGAATTCTTTCATCTATTTACGATGGTCTACAAAGACCTCTACCTAATCTAAAAGAGAAACAGGGAGATTTTATCACTAGAGGAACACAGGCAGACGGTGTAAGCCACTCTGAGATGTGGGAGTTTTCTCCAAAAGTCAGTGAAGGAGATGAAGTAGCTGCTGGAGGAGTTGTTGGTACCGTTGAAGAAAAAGGTTTTGAACACAAGATTATGCTGCCTCCTGAGAAATCCGGTGTAGTGAAAGAGGTTAAGGAGGGAGAGTTCACTGTTGAAGATACTGTAGCAGTTCTTGAGGACGGCTACGAAGTAAAGATGTCTCACCAGTGGTCTATCAGAGAGCCAAGACCTTACAAGAAAAAGTTGGAACCAACTGTACCGCTTGTAACCGGTCAGAGAATTCTTGACGGACTTTTCCCTATAGCTAAGGGTGGTGCAGCAGCTATCCCAGGAGGTTTTGGAACGGGTAAAACTGTTACACAGCACCAGCTGGCTAAGTGGTCTGACGCTGATATAATCATTTTCATCGGTTGCGGGGAAAGAGGTAACGAAATGACAGAGGTTCTAAAAGAGTTCCCTGAACTTGAAGACCCTCACTCAGACTCTAAACTGATGGACAGAACTGTTTTGATCGCTAACACTTCAAACATGCCTGTGGCTGCTAGAGAGGCTTCAATCTATACTGGTATAACTATTGCTGAGTATTTCAGGGACCAGGGCTACTCTGTTGCACTGATGGCTGACTCCACTTCAAGGTGGGCTGAGGCTATGAGAGAGATTTCTTCAAGGCTGGAAGAGATGCCTGGTGAAAGAGGATTCCCTGCATACCTTGCTTCAAGGCTTGCAGCTTTTTATGAGAGAGGAGGACGTGTAACAACTAACTGTGATGAAACAGGTTCTGTTACAACTATTGGAGCCGTATCACCTCCGGGAGGAGACTTCACAGAGCCTGTTACCCAGAACACTTTAAGGGTTGTGCAGACTTTCTGGGCTCTTGATAAGGACTTAGCTAACAAGAGACACTTCCCTGCTATTTCATGGACTGATTCTTACTCCGGCTATGAGGACTCTTTATCCGGATGGTTTGAGGAGAACGTCTCGGATAAGTGGACTGAAACTGTTAAGGAGACTAAGGACCTGTTGCAACAGGATGAAAAACTACAGGAAACCGTACAGCTTGTAGGTTCTGATGCTCTTCCTGAAGGGAAACAGCTGAAACTAGAGGTTGCAAGGATGGTTAAAGAGTTCTTCCTACAACAGAACGCTTTCCACGACATAGATACTTTCTCATCTCCTGAGAAAACTTTTAAGATTTTAGAAAGTATACTGGAGTTCGGTGAAAAAGCAGAGGAGGCTTTAGAAGACGGTGTTGATCTTGAAGAGATTACAGGTATTGAATCACGGACTCTCTTAGGAGAGGTACGGTTCAGAGAGAACTTTGGTGAACGTATTGAAGCTGTCGAGGAAAAGATGGAAGAAGATTTTGAAGAGTTAAGAGGTGGTAAGTAATGAAGGAGTACAAGACAATAAAGAACGTTGAAGGCCCTCTAATCTTTGTAGAAAAGGCTGAAAACGTTGCTTACGGAGATATTGTAGAGATTGAAACAGTTGATGGAAAAGTGAAGAAGGGGGAAGTACTTGATACTTCAAAGGATATTGTTGTAGTACAGGTTTATGAGGAGACAAGAGGTATCGGAAGAAACGCTAAGGTGAGGTTTAAAAACAAGTCTGTTAAGATGCCTTTAACAGAGGAGTTACAGGGAAGAATCCTGGACGGAACCGGTAAACCGATTGAAGGACCTGAAATCGTTCCTGAGGAGGAAAGAGATATTACGGGTAACGCTATAAACCCTTACTCAAGGGAGATGCCTGAAGACTTTATCCAGACAGGTATTTCAGCTATCGACTCTATGAACACTCTTGTAAGAGGTCAGAAACTACCTGTTTTCTCAGGTTCAGGGCTGCCTCACAACAAGATCGCTTTACAGATTGCTAGACAGGCTTCTGTAAAGGACAGCGGCGGAGAGGACAACGATTTCATGGTTGTGTTCGCCGGAATGGGTATTACAAACGAAGAGGCTCAAAGCTTTATCAAGGACTTCAAGGAGACAGGAGCTCTTGAAAGAGCTGTTGTGTTCCTTAACAGAGCGAACGATCCTGCTGCTGAGAGACTTCTTACGCCTAGAATGGCTCTTACAACCGCAGAGTACTTTGCTTTTGAGAAAGGTATGCATGTTCTTGTAATTATGACAGATATGACAAACTACTGTAACGCTTTAAGAGAGATCGGTTCAGCAAGGGAGGAGGTTCCTGGTAGAAGAGGATACCCTGGATACATGTATACGGATCTTGCTGAAATCTATGAAAGAGCCGGTTCCATAAAAGGTAAGGAAGGATCTGTAACCCAGATACCTATCTTAACTATGGTTGGAGACGATATCACACATCCTATACCTGATCTTACAGGTTACATCACTGAGGGACAGATTGTTTTGGACAGAAGCCTCCACAACCGTGGAGTATACCCTCCTATCGATGTTTTAACCTCGCTTTCAAGACTGATGGACAACGGTATAGGCGATGGAAAAACACGGGAGGACCACTCAGACGTTTCAGATCAGCTTTACGCAAGCTATGCTGAAGGAAAGTCTATCAGGGAGCTTGTACAGATTGTTGGCGAAGGAGCTCTTTCTGAAAGGGATAAAAAGATTTTAAGCTTTGCTGAAATGTACGAGGACTCTTTCCTAAGGCAGGATTACGGCGAGGACAGGGATATTGAAGAATCTCTCACGAAGGCGTGGAGTCTTTTGGAACAGCTTCCTGCAAACGTTCTGACAAGGATTGATCCGGATATTAAGGAGAAGTATTTGAAAAGTGGTAAATAATGTCCCAAGATGTCAAACCTACAAGGTCTGAGGAGTTAAGGTTAAAGGAGAAGATCGGTTTAGCTGAGTCCGGTCACTCTGTTTTGGAGAAGAAAAGGGACAACCTTATCCATGAGCTTATGGATCTGATTCCTAAGCTGAAAGATCTTGAGGAAAGGGTCTGTAAAACTTACTCAGATGCTTTAAACAGCTCTGACCTTGCTAAGGCTTTCGACGGTGTTGACCGTCTTTACTCTTTAACGGAGAAAGTAGGGGAGACTTATGCGGAGATAGATTCTAACAATATCATGGGTACCAGCGTTCCTAAAGTAGAGATAAGCTCTGAAAAAACTGTTTTCAACCCTTTAAATGTTTCTTCAAGAGTTTTAAAAACTAAGAAAAACTTTGAAGAGCTTTTAGAGCTTATTAGAAGGAAGGCTGAGCTTGAGACTTCGATTTTAAACCTTGTTGATGAGATTGAATCTACTAAGAGACGGGTTAATGCTTTAGAACATAAGGTTATACCTGAGTTTAAGGAAGCTTTAAACTATGTGTCTCAGAAGCTTGAAGAGGATCAGAGAGAGTCTACGTTTAGGATCAAGAAGTTTAAGGAGATGCAGTAACATTCCCTCTTTTTTCTTATTTTTCTAGAATTAAACCGATACCTTTGAGTAGTTTTATATCAGTCGTAAAACAATTTTTTCTTTGTTGGTTACCATGTCTGATGAAAAGTTTGAATGTGATGTATGTGAAAAATCTTTTGATACTAAAAGAGGTTTAGGAGTTCATAAAACAAAGTCTCACGAAGACGTTGTGGATAAGAAGGATGATTTAGAGATAATAAAGCTCCTTGAGAAAGGTAGTAAAACCGTTGATGAGATAGCTGATGAGCTTAACAAAAGTAAGGACAGGGTTGAGGAACGGATAAATAAACTGATGGAGAAAGAATGGGTTCAGAAACAGGTTGAGTCAGGTAAAGAGATGTTTTCAACAGCTGCAGAGGTCGGTGAAGATGTTGTCCTACCTTTAATGAAGGATATCTTTGAGGAAACTAAGGAGTTTTACGAAGGTGTTTCGGAGGTTTTCAAAAAGAGGTTAGGGCCTAAACTACCTAAACTCCACATTGAATGGCCTGAAAAAGAGGAAGAGGAGGAGTAAACTCCTTTTTTACTCTCCATAAACGTATACTTTGATACTTCTTTTTCTTGGCCCGTCTCCTTCTACTAGAAAAATGTTCTGCCAGGTACCTAAAACTAGCTCACTGTTTTCAACGGGTAT
>JALDAI010000071.1 GCA_022729285.1 Candidatus Nanoanaerosalina archaeon | reverse complement strand
CCCACCTGTTTCTTAAGTTTTTTACCGGTTTTAGTCCCTATAAGTTTTTTGAGCTTGGTGAAACTTACATCTCTTATGTCTGAGCTTGATTTAATCCCGTTGTTGTACATCCTTCTTGCCCTTACTCTTCCAATATTTTTGAAACGTACTAGGGAAACTAACTCCTCAGAAATACCGTGTTTCACTCTTGTTCTAAGCTTTTTAACTTCTTCTAGAACTCCGTTCCACCCTTTAAGGTTACCGATTTCCTGGATTGAATAGATAAGCCAGTCAGCATTGTTGACTTTAGCCCGGATACCTCCCGGTGTTACGCCGAACTTGTCCATCATTTTATCCTCGTCGACCTCTTCTATCCAGGACTGCAACATAAGAGCTGTTTTAAACGAGTTGATAAACTTTTCATAACCGGTGTCCCATGGATCAGGCGGTCTGTTAAGAAGCGATTCTTCGTTCTTAATGATTATGTCTTCAATATCCGGTATCTCTTTCTTTCTCACTCTTAGGTAAGGCTTCATTTCCACGGTTTCACACATCATGGTTAAAAGGGATAGGCTAGTGATACTTCCTCGGCCTGATTCAATACTATCTATAAAGTGGTAGGCGGACTCAGGATCAATGTATAGTTCTGAAACCCTTTTACCTAGCTTAGTAGCTCTATAACTGTTATTATCCATTATATGGATGAAGTCGTACTCTTCAAGTTTTTCAGATACTTTCAAAAGTTTCTGCTCTATCTCACCTATATCCCCGTACTGATGCGCGTAAAAAGTCTTTGAGAAAAAGCTTTTAAGCTCATCAAAGTTTTTAACAAACCTTGTAGCTATTAGAGCCAAGGTATGCATCCTTAAAACGGGTTCAACAGCTAGTTTTGAGTAGATGTTCTCGGATTTGCCTAGGATATACCTGTCTCTTATCTCGTCCACCATGCTCTTGTTCTTAGCAACAGAAACAGCTTGTCCTTCTGAATGGTGTTCGGGACGGCCTGCTCTACCAGCCATCTGTTTATACTCTAAAACCGGTATAAAGTTAAGTCCTGAATCCGTGTAACGTTTAAGATCTCTTACAATTATTCTGAACGCTGGTAGAGATACTCCTGCTGCTAATGTAGGTGTTGCGGATATAGATTTTATTAAATCATTTCTAAAAGCGTCTTCAACGATTTTTCTCTGCTTAGAAGTAAGCCCTGCGTGGTGGAAAGCTGAACCGTTTTTAACACATCTTGCAAGCCTTTTACACTGCTTTGTAGGGTTTCCTAAAACGTTTCTAACATCTTCGGAAAGGTTTTCTAACTCAATTTTCTCTTCCCTATCTAGCTCATCTTTACAGAGCTTACCTATTTTTTCGGCTTCCGCTTCAGCGCTTTTACGGGAGTTAACAAAGTTTATAGTCTGTTTATCCTGATCTAATGCATCTAATAAAAGGTCTAAAGTGGCTTTTTTCTTCCTTTTCTTGATGTTAAGCTTCTCAACATCTATTTTTTCAACATAATTTTCTTCTTCAAGCTTCTCTTTACCGGTTTTAAAGGCAGGCGTACCGTCTGAACTACTTCTTGTAGGTGGCTCAACTTCTTCATTGTTCAGGAAGAAATCCACTGTTCCATCCCAGTAAACTCCTTCTTTCAACTTTACAGGACGGTAATCCGATTCTACAAGTGTTGCGCCAAGCCAATCAGCCATTTCTTTAGAGTTTTTAATCGTTGCTGAAAGCCCTAATAACTGGAACTCCATAAGCTCTCTAAGCCTTGTAAGCGTAACTTCTAAGGTAGGACCTCTGTTTTTCGAGTTTAAAAGATGTATTTCGTCTTCCACTACTAGTTCAACGTCTTTAATCCATGAAGGTCCGTGTCTTAACACTGCGTCAAGCTTTTCAACGGTCATAATGATAAGATCTTTAGAAGCAAGACGTGAACCTGTTGAATCTTTATCTCCTACGCTCATAGAGACTTTGTAATCGTCTCCAAAAAGTTTCTGGTAGCTTCTGTACTTTTCTGAGGCAAGAGCTTTAAGAGGTACGAGGTATAAGGCTTTATTCCCTTTTTCAAGCGCTCTAGAAATAGCCATTGTAGCTATAAGTGTTTTACCTGATGCTGTCGGTGAAGAAATAATCATTGAACGACCTTCTAAAAGCCCGTTATCCACCGCTTTTTCCTGAGGAGGGTTAAGCGTCTTAATCCCTTTCTTTAAAAGCTTATTTTTCAGTTTTTCAGGTATATTAACTTGTTCAAGCTCCATTTCATGTCCTCTAATCTATTATTATTGGCGGAAGTTCCTAAAGAAATTGTTTTTATCACATTTTTTTAAATCAGTAAGTAGTTTCTCGACTCTGGGAAAGGTTTTACAAACATTTTAGTAATAGTTTACACGATTAAAACCTATGGGCGAAAAGGTTTTAGCTTTTGAATCAGGAGGAACAAACTTTGTTACAGGAGTTGTTGAAAGAAATAATAAGGAGATTGAATCTGTTAATAGAGTAAACATAAGCCATAAAGAGGAAAAAGAGTATATCAGTTCTATTATTGAGACTCTTGAAACAACTTTGGAGGAGTCGTCTGTTTCTTTGGATGAGATCTCTTCAATAGGTATCGTTTCAGCAGGTAAATGGGATTTTGAAAAAGGAACTGTTACCCCGCCGAACCTTCCTTTCAAGGGTAAAAACCTTAGGATAGCTGAAAAAGTTGGTGAACACTTCGGTAAAGAGGTATACGGTGAAAACGATGTAAATGCAGGGGTTTTAGCAGAAATGCTTTTTGGCCATGGAAAAACCACGGATGCCAGGTTTGTCGGTTACCTAACTATCAGTACAGGAATTGGCTTAGGAATATACGATACGGAGAAAGATGAGATAATATCGGGAGAAACCGGTCAAGCACCAGAGGTCGGCCACAACATTGTGGAACCAAACGGTCTTAGGTGCGGATGCGGCGGTCGAGGTCACTGGGAAGCTTATGGATCGGGTAAAGGTGTTGAAAAACTTGCTAAAAAAATGTTGGAAGAAGATTTCGACGCGAAAGAAGTTTATGATCGAGCCGAAGAAGGTAAGGACGAGTTCATGGAGGTTATCGATAAATCGGCTGAATATAATGCAATCGGTGTTGGTCAAGTAATCAATGCTTACCAGCCAGGAATATTGGTTTTTGGCGGGACACCTGTTTTTAAGTCGAGAGAAATAGTTTTTGAAAACATAAGGGATAGGATTAAACATCCTGAGCATGAGAACAAGTATACTTACGTTGATGATAAAGCTCTTCCGGAAATGGTTGTTTCAAAACTTGGTGGAAACAATATT
>JALDAI010000012.1 GCA_022729285.1 Candidatus Nanoanaerosalina archaeon | reverse complement strand
CCCACAGTTTTTCTTCAGGATTTATCGAAAGGTTTATATATCGCGGAATTCTAAATAAAGAGTGTTGAGGAGTTCTTGGAGTTTCTTGCCAATGATGAGAACAGTATAGGCACGCCCAGGGCAGGATTTGAACCTGCGAGGCCGTAAAGCCAACGGATATTTCTTCATTATATCATCGTCTTTAGACTCATAATATCCGTACTCGAATCCGTCGCATTGAACCAGACTCTGCCACCTGGGCATTTCTTTAATCTTCTGAAACAATCGATGTTGTTAAGTCAAAACCTATTTTTACAGATAAATCCGTTTCACAGTCTGAACAAGATGTTGTAAACCTGTAGTTGCCGTTGTCTTCTATAATCTTCGGTATCAGGTAAACTATCTGTTCTTTCTGGCAGTTAGGACAAACATAGTAAGTTGTTGAAGTTGAACTATCTGAGCTCATAGGTAAAATTTTTGTCAGTAATCGTTATATAATTTAGATAAAAAGAAGGAGCGAACTAGTTTAAAGGCCTAGTTCTGCCATTTCTGGTTTTAGGTTGTTTCTCTCCATTTTGTCCCATTCTAGTAGAAGCTTGTTTAGCTTTGCTATCCTGATATCCGCTATACCGGCTTTGATAATAGGTATTTCCTTTTCAAGAGCCATACTTGAGATACTTGTGTCACATGTTTCCCCGCTTCTATGAGAAATTACTGGTATGTAGTCGTTTTTCTTAGCTTTTTCAACCGTCTCATAAGTATCAGTGACTAACCCTACCTGATTTGGCTTCACAATCAATGAATTACAGGAGCCTTCTTCTATACCGGTTTGAAGTCTTTTTTTATTGGTTACAAACAGGTCGTCACCAACTATGAGGTCTCCGGTTTCAATTGTCAGCTTCTTATGCATCTCATAATCATCCTCATGGAAAGGGTCTTCGACATATACTAGATTGTATTCATCGATTATTTTTTCCATAAACTTAAGCTGCTGTTTTGGTGAAAGCTCCATACCCATCGCTTTATAGACGTATTTCTCCTTTTCTTCATCCCATATCTCGTTTGCTGCAACGTCTAAACCAACTCTGGCGCCGTGTTTATCAGCTACTTTACAAAGCTTCTCCAAAGTTTCTTCGTCATCCATCCTAGTTACTAAAGCTCCTTCATCGTTCATACCTAAAATTTTACTAGCATACCTTTCCTTAAACTCTCTGTAAATCTTTGAGTTAATCTCAACAGCTTCTTTAAAGGTCTTTGCTTCAACAGGTAGTACTAAAAACTCCTGTATGGCAGTGTTTCCGCCGTGTTCGCCTCCTCCAACAGCATTTCCAATAGGATAAGGGAACTTGTTAGATTTTTCAAACCCGGAAGCTTGTTTGTAAGCCAGGGAAAGAGCTATCCCAACGCTACCTATCTTATCTAGTTTTTCAGAGCCATCGTACTCTCTCAAAGCTTGGTCAAACTCTAGTTGGGACATGTCTTTACCAACAAAAAGTTCCTTGAGCTCATTCTCAATATCCTCAATTTTTTCAGGTACAAAAGCTGAAGCTTCATGAGAACCCGCAGAAGCGCCTGAAGGTGCTGTTGCCATATTTCCATTTATCTCTGCTGTAACAGTTTTCTCAGTTCTGCTGTTAATAGTCGTGTAAAGACTTAGGTCTTTGATTTCCATAAGTTATACTTGGTAAAAGAAAAAGATAAAGGTAAGGGGTAGGTTATTAATTACCGCCTTTCTTTTTTACACCGATAGGAATAACATCTTTAGACATTTCCTCTTTAGCGATGTCTAAAGGCCTTGATTCCTCGGTTTTGATAAGTGGAGGAGCTCCCTCAGAAATCTGAAGTGCTCTTGCTCCAACAATCCTTGCTCTTTCAAATCTTGTCATCTTGTCTGAACTCATTAATATCTCCTCTTTTATCCTATATATCCAAGATCTTCTGATTGCTCATTTGAGCCGTCAGATCCCTGGCATTTGACCTGTTCGTGAATCTGCTTGATCTTTTTAATAACTTCTTCAGAATCGTTGATCTTTTCCTCAAGGTTTTCATAATCAAGGTCTAACTCGAACAAGCTGTCGATCTTTTTCAAAACACTTTCAGTAGCCATAGGGTCTGAAACAAGGAATCCAGGGGTTTCTCCTAAAAGTGCAATTCCTTCCTTCTCATAACGCTCGCCAATACCTAAAATAAGTCCTGTGGCGCCTATAATCTGTCCAACAGAGTGGTCAAAGCTTACTCCGATGTCTTTGTAAGGTTCTTGGTCCTTACCTGTAGTGGTTACTCCATAAACTTCAGGCTCTCCATCTACTGGTTCTCCTGTTCCATAACCTCCTATGGTTACAAACTCTTCAACTCCTAATTCATCCAAATACTCTACCAAAACTGAAGCGATTTCATAATGCCCTTGAGGGTCTAGACTTTGTGCATCCCCAACTAAAAGTACTAAATCTCTTTTATCCTCTCTCTTGAGGTAGTAAAGCTCGTTTTTAAGGATGTCAAGTTCTTTTTTATCATTTATAATAACCCAGTGAGGGAAGTGATCAGAAATAAGCTCTCCGAACTTTTTCGCTCCTTTATGGTCGATAAGGTAACTTACAGCCGATCTACCGATATGGCCTATACCGGTTAGTCCTTCAATAAAAACAGGGTTTTCAACATCTGGTTCTTCTTGGATAATAAGCTTTGTACTGTCTTTTTCTCTATACTCTACCATTTATATCACAGTCTTAGATAAACTTCGTTAGTTTAAAAAACTCAGGCCCTTTCGAAACTGAATGTTCCGCCTTCTTCTTCAATCTTTTTCTGAATCATGTTGACGGTATTCTTCATATTCTTCTTAGCCTGGTTATGGTTTCTCCCCCATACACGTATCTTGTACTTTGGAGCAGAGATGTAAGAAACGGTTACTCCTTCACCAACTTCGAGAGAGTTTTTAATTATGCTTATACCGTCTCCTTCAGGCACTGTTATTTTAAGATCTCCCTCAAGCTTTACTTTCTTTAGAGAAATGTTGTCCTTAGCAACTTCTAAAACCGTTTCAACATACTTTTCAGGAATGATCTTGCTTACACCATCTTTGTCAACAAGGCTTTCTTCGAATCCATCAAAAGTTGTTCCAAAATTCTTCTGGAAAGGAAAAGATACGTCCTCATAGACTTCATCATAATCTTCGCCGGTTTTTTCTGCGACTTTTTTCAAAAACTTTTCAGCCTTTCTCTCTTTATTCCACTCTTTCATTTTGTCGGTTTTTTGCTTGTCATTAACTCTTTTTAGCGACAGGCTGACAGAACCGGAGTCCTCAGTACCTACTACTTGCGCAACTGTTTTCTCGCCTTTGGAAACATATTTTCTGATATCTCGTACCCATGATCTAGCGACTTCAGAGATATGGATTAATCCTTTCTGTCCAGGAAACTCCTCAAGCTTTACAAACACTGAGTGAGGGTTTATATCCTCAACTTCTATTACTACTAAGTCGCCTTTTTCCGGTTTTTCTTTGTAACTTCTCATAGTTTATCTCTAAATCTTTTCGACATTAATCTTGCCCTTTCCTCCTGTTGATTCAACAAGAAGTCGGTCGCATACTAGGCATAAAACGTTTCTAGACGGTTTATCAAAAACTGTTTGTTCGTTTCCGCATTCGTCGCATTTTACTTTGATAAAACTGCTTTCAGGTTTACTTTTTGACATCTTTTATTCACCTTTTTTACTCGATTGAGAACTTTGCAGCTCTTATAGGTTTTCTTGGTTTATGAGACTTTCCACAGCCTTTACATTTCAGCTTTAAATCTTTTTTCTCACTAGTAGGGTTCTTTCCACCACGAGCTCTTTTTGATGGATCCTCGTAAGGAAATCCTCCGTACCCTTTATCGATTTTTCTCTGTCTCTTTCTGTGTTTCTTCTTCATTTGAGAAGTTCTTCCTTTAGTGTCCTCCTTCACTATGTGTTCCTGGTGAGAGTCACAGTGCGGACAGTATCTTTTCATTTCTTTTGGAATCTTGACCATAGTTAATCACCTGTTTAATACACTATTTAATAAGAGGGATAAACATTTTTAAGAGATGTCATTTTTCATGACGGTTCTAAAAGAAGATTTCCATCAATCCTTTTTAGCCTTACCCTGTTTCACAAGTAGTTCAGCAACTTCTTTACCGACTTGGATAGTTGAACCTTTTTCAAAAGGTCCATGAACCTCCATTTCAGGCCCCATAAACTCTTCGACTTTTTGTGTTATGCTTAAACTAACTTTATCTTCCTCAACTTCTTTTTGAGAGCTTTTACCTCTCCCACTAGCTTTAGAAGATGTTGAACCATCAAAAAGTATTTCTTCACCTTCCGTATCCTTCTCATGACCTTTATTTTCGTTACTATTTGTTTTTTTCTCTTCTTCAGCTTTCTTTGTACTACTTAACTCCTCTTCAACATTTTCTTCCGAAGAATCGCTTTCATCGGATTCAACTTCTTCGTTAGAAGTTTTAGAAATATTCCCCGAACTATCGTTCTCTTCTTCAACCTCTTCTTCCTCAGAAAAACTCCCTCTTAAACTTTCTCTATGATCCTTTATAGAGTTTGATAAAGAGTCTAAAAGTTTTTTTTCATTATCTAAGAGGTTTTCCGGTTCTAGGTTAGATCTTGCGGATAAGAATGAGAACTTCAGAATTTTTTTGGTTCTGTTGTCAATTATATCTTCAACCATGTTCTTAGCGTTCTTATATTCAGTATCGCTTTTTCTTGAGCTTATTCTCTTTTTACTAGCTAGATACTCTTTAACATTTTCGAAAAATTTTTCTCCAATACTGGATAAAGTATCTTTATTTCTCTCCTCTTTCAGTGTACTCCTGATCTTTTCAAAAGTTAGTAAATCGTCGTCTTCCATACAGTATAATTAAGTTGCGCACCTAGTTTTTTCAATTATTCCTTATCTTCATTTTCTCCTTTTTTCTTTAAAACATAAGCATAAGGCACAGGATTATCAAAGTTTTCAATCATTTTTTTATCCTCTTTCTCGTCTAAAACTCCTAAATCTTTGTACCAGCCTTTAGAATCAAAGTTTGGAGGCATCAAAGGCGTTTCCTGAGCTTTATGCCAGTTCAGCTGACTTTTCACATAATTATCTTTTAATTCTTCTTTATTCCTGCTGTTCCACTCCCATACTTCTTTTTCAATGCTTTCCCAGTCATAGCCTACATGAACAAGGAAAGTTATTATTATAAACAAAGCCCGTTTTCTACCGTCATCAAGCCCTGATAACAGTTTTTTTATAGGAGGCGGGAAGAATTTTTTATCAAGAGCTTCTTCAGGGAGATCAAAATCACGGTCTTTAAACTTTTCCTTCCTCTCTTTTTCTTCATGCCTAGTTTTTCTATCGTACCAGTCAACAGCTTCAACACATAAATCACGGATACCCTGATCATTTTCAACAAAAGAGTCCATAAACTTTTCTTCAACAGTTATTTCCTCCATTTTAGCATCCTCAAACTTGTCAAAACCTTTTATTTCATCTAATTTTAAAGGCTTAGAAACCAGCCAGCTTTTCTCATTGATGCTGTAAGGAAGTCTAAAAAGGTGTCTGTGACCCCAGTCGTTCTCAACATCTGCTACTTCAAATGGGCCTTCGTTTTCCACTGTTTCAGATAGAGAAGAGTCAATTTTTTTTATTTCCTCGGCTAGATCGTCTTCTATACTTTCTCTTAAGTAACCTACAATGGCTTGAGGGAGTTGAGGGTAAAGGTTTTTCAGATGTTTTCCTCCTATTTTAGATGGGAAAGATTCGTTCCGAATACCTAGATGGAAGCCTCTATTGCCTGAAAACTTTACTGAAATGTTTTCTTCTTCTACTTGGAAAGTATTTGTAAGTTCGTCTATGATAAGTAATATGGCTGATTTAGCGTAATCCATACCTTCGTCGGCATCAATATCTATAATTAAGTCCCAGCCTGTTCTTAACTTATCTTTATCCAACTTGCCTATCAGTAGAGGATTGTTCCAACGTTCAACAGATCCGTGAAATGCGATAGCTCCTTTTTTAACATAATTTAGAAAATCTGAACGGTAATTTATTGAATCAGGCCTACTACCGTATCCTTTGGGGTATGTCGGAGCGAACTCTCTAAACTTAGATATTCTGACCATCTCATCAACTATCTTGTCCTGAGAGTAGTACTTCTTGATCCTTTTTTTCTTCTCATTTGAAATATCCATTGTCCGGTAGTTAATAATAGGTGCCCAATATATAAAATAATCTTGAATTATTTGAAAGAAGAAAGAAAGGGAGTTACGGTTTCCCTTTTCTAGAGTTGGTGGATTACTCTTCTATTCTAGGAGCTAGGATAAATCCTAGTTCTATCCGGTCAGGAACTGTGAAGTCAAGTCTCATAGGGAAATCATTGCCTAAACTTATTTTCACGGTATCAGCTATCTTCTCAGCTTTCATCATTTTTTTCAAGTAGTCCATTGAGAACATAGACTTAGCCTTTTCTTCAGAGTTAAGTTCAAGAAGTCCTTCGTCTCCTTCTTCAATCTTAAACTCGGCATTAGTGTTATCGCCTTCAGATCTCATGATAATAGAGTTTTCTGATGCCTCAAAAGTTACAGATTCTCCAATAATTGATACGTCCCCGATTCCTCTTGAAAGAGTGGAAGAGTTGAACTCTGCTTCAACATTGAACTTTAGCTGGTTGGTTTCCGGAGTTTCTTCATCAATGTTCAGTACAGGTATGGAGAAAGTCCTTGTTGAACCATTTTCAATCTTAATAGTTAGGCTTGAGTCTTCTTTTAACTCAAAAACTAGTTTATCATTATTTTTAGCTCTTCTAATGATTGAATACATTTTTTCAAGGTTTAAACCTACCTCGGTTGTTTCATCAACATCGTAAGTTGAAAAAGAGTCTTTTAACACTTTGAAATCTACCAGAGAAACCATAGCAGGATCTGCTGCCTTAAGCTTGATACCTTCTTCATCTATTAAAAACTTTCCTTCTGTGATAAGGTTTGATATTGCTTGTAAACTATCTTTAAACGATTTAATTTCTTTTAATTCAGCTTTCATCATATAAAACACCTTTTTAGGCAACTTCTAAGACTTTTTTGTAAAGGTCGAAATCGACATCATCCATTTCCTGGACAATCTCTCCCTGTAACTCAAAGCTTTCAGGAGTAGGCAGAACACGACCAAAGATCCTGACCCTTTTCTTTTCATCAATTTCCTCAAGCTCTTCAGTATCTAAGAAAACCTCTGTTTTACCTGTTCCGTCATCAACTACTACAGAATCTTCTTTTTTATCTATAACAGTACATACTATCTTTATCCTTATGTCTTCTCTCGGGTTCACTTCATCTATAGACCTCAACTTTGCAGGAGCTCTTCGGTTTTCTGGCATATTAATACTATATTTTTTAATGATTTTAAATCTTGTTAGGAAGATGCTCTTTTTTTAAGAATTGGAAAAAATAACAGAACTAGGTAATGAAGGAAAAAGTAAAGGTAGATGGTAAGGAAGTAGTTTTAGTCGGGACCTCCCATGTCTCAAAGAAATCAGTAGACGAAGTTAAAGAAGCAATAGAGCTCCATAATCCCGATAAAGTTTGTGTAGAGCTTGATGAACGACGTTACAGAACAATGACTGGGGAGGAAGACTGGGAGGATAAAGATATATCTAAGATTATTAAAGAAGGGGACGGAAATCTACTCTTCTTCAAAGTTCTCTTATCAATATACCAAAGAAAATTGGGTGAAGAGTACGATATTTCTCCTGGCTCAGAGATGTTAGCAGCTATTGAAGAAGCAGAAAGACAGGGTATAGAGTTCAGCTTAATAGATAGGAACATAAACATTACCTTTGATAGAGCAAGGTCTGAACTGACCTTTTTTGAAAAAATGAAGCTATTATATGCAGGTTTAGAAAGTTTTTTTGTACAAGATGATGAGCTCAATATTGAAGAGTTAGAAGAAGAGGATGTTCTTGAAACAGTTATAAACAAGTTTTCAGATAAATTCCCGGTACTGAAAGAAGTCTTTATCGATGAAAGAGACACATTTATGTCTAAAAAAATTAGAGAGGAAGAAGGTGAGGTGATATTAGCAGTAGTTGGTGCAGGACATCTTAAAGGAATAAAAGAGAACCTAAGTTCTCCTGAAAAAAATGAGGGTATTGTAGAAAAAGTAGATAAAAGGTTTAATGCATTCAAGTTATTAAAATACGGTGTACCGGCTTTCGTTATAGGTTTATTTGTTTATGGTTTCCTGAATATGGGTTTTGAAACAGGTATCCGAATGTTTAACCTCTGGTTTTTCATGAACGGTATTTTAGCGGCAGTAGGAGCCTTAGTAGCTAAGTCACATATTTTAACAGTTATAACCACGTTTTTCGCCGCTCCGTTCACGTCTATTAATCCGGCTTTACCGGCAGGGCTTGTCGCATCATTTGTAGAAAATAGCGTGAGAAAACCTAGAGCAAAGGATATGGAACATTTAGTAAGTATAAGCTCCTTTAAAGAATTATGGGGAGGTAGAGCAACAAAGCTGCTGCTAATATTTTTCTTAGTTAATTTAGGCAGCTCCATAGCTACATTTATTGGCGCAGGAACATTAGCCAGAGTTATCGGGTTAGTTTAATTTTCTAATCGTACTCTCTCCAAGTATTACCACAGTTAGTACACTTGAAAAACCTTGTTTCAGGTTCATCAGCAGCCCTTGTCTGCTCCATCCACCAGTGTGCTTTATCATTACCGCACTTCTTACACTCTGCATCGGTTATAGGTAGACTTTCATCATCTCCTTCGCCAATCATTGAGTGCTCCATGTCTTCGTTTTTCTCAGTTATTTTAAGTTCCATTCCTTCTTTTTTGTATTCTGTGCCACAGCTCCTACATTTAAACCTAGTATCGCCTTTCTCTTTTTCTGGCACTATAATTCCGCCACATTCATCGCAGAAGTTCATTTTTTTTACCTCGATTTGTCACGATGTATTATATGTGACACCGCTTTTACTGATTTTAACCTCTTTTTTTATAAAAGTAAGTATTAGAACAGGGTGTCACACACATACTGGGTATAATCTGAGTTAGGTGAAAAAACCCTATGGAACCCGCATGAAGGAATTATTTTAGCATATCCGACTTTAGGCACTACAAAAAATGCTTTACCTAATACCTGTTCCTCAGTAATGTTCTCCTCTATTTTAACAAGTTTTTCGTCCTCAGAACATGAGTCATAATTTAAATCAAACCTTCCATAACGGTCGACACAGTACTCAACACGTTCTTCATTTGCGTCTCCTTTAGTAGTTAAAAAGGTTTCATCTCTTTCAACAACTCTGTGGATCATCGGAGGCATGTTGTCTCTTAAAACCTCGTTATCGCTCTCAAAAATTATTATGTCGCCATCATCATAACCTGCGGTTATTTCATCAAAGTCAACCCCTCTAACCAAAACTATATCTCCTCTATTAAACCCTATCTGTGGAGAAAAAAAGGTTTTGATGCTAAACCCGTTGTCGAAGGACTCGCTTATACGGCCAAATCTTCCTCCATAATTTTGTGACATTGATTCAGAAATAACAGTTACTATAGGAGTATCTGTGTTTAAACCAACGCTTATCGATTGGTATAGGGAAAAAGCTAAAACAAAAGCTACTAGGACAAAAAATAAACTGTTTTCAAACTCTTTTAATATTTCCATAATCTATTCCTTTAGAAACTAGGAGCTTTATTAATAGCTCCTAGCAGTATACCAGAGTATCAAACCTTAAAAAGAACTTTTAAAATTCTTTAAATCGGATTTAATGTCTCTGATAGCTTCTTCGAATTCTTTTTCAACATCTTCCGATTCAACAACTAGTTTAGAACCTCCTAGATAAGGGTGTCCTTCATCATAACCAGCAGTAACTCCTGAGTCCCATAAATATTTTCTGAAAAGGGACATAACAGTATGGTTTTTCTCCTTTGTTTCTACAACTGTTTTTCCCGAATCACTTTTTTTAACTTCTACTTCCATAATCTCAACTAATTATTTTTTAGATTTAAAATAGTATAGATTTGTGGTGATAGTTTTGACATCTTCTTGGTGGAATACCATCGTGTTCTTTAAATCAAACCTGTAACGTCGTAAAATTTTCGCTTCAAAACCTTTTCTAGCAGAAAACTCTTTTATATAATCTTCTGTATCTTTTCTCTTATCTTCAGGACAATGGAGTAAAGAATAAACATGTTCTCCAGAATTAAACCCTTTTTCTAAAAACAACAGGTTTTTACCACGTTCCTGTATCCCGAAAGGAGGGTTCATAACAACTGCATACTTTTTACCGGTTTCTCTTAACTCTGAAATATCCTGCTGTTCAAAATCCACTGATAACTCCTTCCCTGACTCCTCTTCAGCTTTTTTCTTGTTTTTTTCAGCTATGGATAAGCTCTCATAATCTATATCGACACCTCTGACATTAAAACCGAACAATCCCGCCGCAATTGAAAGAAAACCTGTACCGCATCCAAGATCTAATATATCAGTTTTTTCGTTCTCATTTAAGTAAACTGTGTTAAGAAAATCTGCAGCAACTCCTGGAGGAGTACAGTACTGTTCTAAATCAGGTTTAGGGTTCTTGAAGTCATCAAGCTTTGTAAGAATTATTTCAACTCTTTTTTTATCCATTATTAACTGTCTCTTGTAAACTTTGTATGATGAACTTTTTCTCAGCACTTAAGAGCTTGTTTTTAGTGTGTTCATAAATCTCTGAGTAAGTTAAGAAAGTATTAACACCGTATTTAATGTACTTTGAAACCGTTTCAGCATCTTCGCTTCCGTTTAATATTACAACTATGTCGCCACTGTTCTTTGAAAGGTATTCCAAAAACTTGCTAACGCTTTTTTTAGTAGATAACCTGTTACCTAATTTCTGTATATTTAGTAAAACGTCGTGTTCGTCTGCTCTAAACACATCTTTGACAGATTCTACTAGAATATAACCTGTATCTGAACCAAAGTTCTTCAAAACTCTCTCATACTTTCCTCCGATTTTCAGGAATCCTTCTTCGTATACTGTAGGCTCCTTAAAGTTTTCTTCAACAGTTATCAGGTTTGAACCAAGTTCATTGTATGTTTTGGAGATATTATCTAATGAAGATTTTTCTGAAAAACTACCCTGTACATCTTCCTTTAAAAATACGCTTCCGGAACTACCTTTGATAACCACGTTTGAACCGTCATCGAGCTTTTCCAAAGCTTCATCCGCTCTTAAAACTCCTGTTACTCCTAGATCGGATAATATACTGTGTAAGTAGTTTGTTCGTCCTCCTTTTTCGATGATAATTCCGTTAATATTATCTAAGTTTTTGATAAAGCGTTTATCCGGATTTTCTGATACAATTATTCCGTTATCAATAACTTCACGAGAAGTATAAACCTTTTTTACACTTCCTTCAACGGTTTTATCGGTTGTTGGGATTCCTTGGACCAAAGGCCTATTTTTGTGTTCGGGCTTAGCTTCGGATATGTTGGTGATAGGGTCCACAGATTCAATAAATACTCTCTCCCTATTTATCCCGAACTCAACTTCTACAGGTTCTTTAAACCGTTTTTCAACTTTTATACATTGGTTGACGACTTCTGAAAACCTTTCAGTGGATAAGGACCTCTCCGATCTGATATGTGATGGTACACTTGTCTTAGTGATCTTACCCGTAGCAGGGTTTTTACCAACTTTGTAATCTTTTTCAACGACATCTTTTTCAATTATTTTACCGGAATCTCTTTCAACCTCAAATCTGTCGCCGCTTACTTCTCCTTCTTTTAATCCTGTTATAAGTCCGTAACAGGACTCCATTTCTAAAATTTTATAGTTATTAGGGCTTCTTGTGTAAACTGTACCGGATTTGTCGTACTCGACAGATTTTTGAACTATTATAGCTACTTCAGAAGAATTTAACCCTTTTTTATACCTGTAAAACAGGTTTTCCGGCTTAAAGTAATTTTTCCAGAGCTGTTTTAAAGAGTTTTCAAGTGATTGTTTACTGCTAACCCCCATTTCAGGACTGTATATATTTTTTTCACCTTTATTTAACGGTGAAACCTTCAGAGTAACTGTTTCATAAGTTCTCTGATTCCCTATTAAATTGATAGCTTTAGAACCTGCTTCACGGACTTTTTTGCTGACATTTATTTCTGCATACTCCTTTTTTACATCTTCAATTATGTCTTCCGGTACACTGTTTCGACTTATTGTGCTAATAATTTTTTCAGAAGCATTCACACATGTTTCAAAATCAGAAATATTGTTTATAGCGCTTTGAATCGTTTCTTCAATATTTTTTCTTTCCTTAAATTTGTTAAAACATTCTTTAGATACAACAAATCCTTTAGGGATATTTAGCCCGGTTTCTAACGTATTAGAAAGATTTTTAGCTAACCATCCGTACCTATCTACTTCCTCAGGGCTAACATCTTCGATCCATTTAATCATTAAGAAAAAATGCGCTACAAAATGATAAATAAGTTTCCGGTTTCCCGGAACACTTTACTCTTTTACGTGAACTCTAAAACTTACAGGGATTTTCATACCTGCTCGCTCACAAGCCTTTTTAGCTGCTTGAATGTTCTTCTCGTTAGTCCGAACCTCAACAATTTCCTGGTTCTTATTAACGATCGCAGCCCTTCCGATTGAACGTCCAAAAGGCTTTCTCATACCCTCGTAGTAACGGTCTGCCTGTGCAACACCCGCTAGAGGGTGGTGTCTTAGAACATGGTGAGGATAAGGCTTAATCCTTAGATGGTAGTGTTCTCTACCGATACTCTTCCTCAAATGTGAGTTAGCAGCAATTCTTGCAGACTCCAGCGCATTGCTTCGGATACAGCACTCTTTTTCAACTTTCAGAACTACCTTGTGAGTGAACTTCTTATCCTTCGCACCCATGTCGAATATCTGAATTTTTGGAGCAGGAGCTCCTGTAATAAAGTTATCATTCTCTTTTTTCTGAGACATTCGAGTGTACGCTTGTCCTGGTACATCTCTGTAAATTCTTCCTGGTCTTAACGCCATTTTAACATCCTCCTTTTGAAATGTTGTTGATAACTTTTATAATGGTTACCTTTACCTACCTTCGAACAATAGACTGGAACAAGTCGAAGGTAGTACCATCTTTCTGACTGTTTGAAAAACTGTTGCCCATAGGGAAAGCCTTCATCAAACCAAAGTAGCTTGCAGTTTCTTCTTCCTGCTCTTTCCAGTACGGGATCAGCTTTGCTTCAAGGCCGTCAATTGATTCTTTCGAATTACCGGCTCCACAAGTGTTTCCAACACCTATAACTAAAACTTTTCCATCGGAGTTACGGATCTCGTCCTTTATGATGCCTGCTGCTTTTTTACGAGAATCCCAGATCTTCTTATGCATAGGCTTGGAAGCTTCCGGACCGCTCTGCTTAATGATGTATCCATCAAGAGGAAGTTCGTACTTGGTCGCCACCTCTTCTATCTTAGCTTTTTCAACTCCCGGACCTCCCATCATAACTCCTGAACCGTCAACTATCGTACCTGTCTCCTCTCCTTCATAACGCATTCCTGCATCAACTGTGATTATTTTCTCGATGTCATGGTCCTCCACAACTTTTTCAACAGCGTCACCGTACTTTCCTAAACGAGCTCCAGGTCCATTGCTTTTTACAACAAGGTATTCACTGTCGTCAATAGACTGTTCAGCAACTATGATATCTTCAGCAGCTTCTTCAACGCTTTCCTTATCGTTGATAAGCATTGCAGCTACTATAGGTCCTATTGTGTCTCCGATAGGTACCTGGTTTACAAAAGCTTTTGTCGCATCTTTCTGTGACTCAGCAAGCTCTTTGTACACCGGTAGGACCATCTGCATCATACCTCCTAGCTGAAAGTTTCTAGTCTCTTCAATAAGCTTTTTGAAATGTCTTAAAACCACAAAAATTTGGTGGGTCCCGTAAACTCCTTTAAATGCCATAGAGTTATCGGCAAGCTCTTCATCCGACATATCAGGGTTCAAAGATTTTACAAACCCTTTCATCTTTTCCTCAGATGTGTCAAGAACTCTTTCAAGCTTTTGGAAAAGACCTGCAGGATCCATAGAGGCTGGTGGAGATACTACAAAGTTCTTCATAGGCTCCAAACTTTCTTTCATCTCCGGGGTAGGCGCTTCTGAAACGCTGTTTAGGAACATGCTCTCTGCTTCCAAAGAACTTTTCTTAATATCTTCTAACGCTGATTTCATCCGGTATATTACCTGGTACGCCATAAGCCTTGGCATCAACAGCATTAGAATCATTATGAATATTATCGGTAAAACAGTTTGAACAAATCCTACGTCTCCTCCTATAAGTCCTCCAATCATTTTTTAACCTCTAAAGATTTCTCAATTTTTTTGAAAACGCCGATAAGAGTGTTTATCTCGGATTTATCAACAAAAGATCTTCCTATAAAGTTTTGAAGACATTGAACCTCTCTATCAGCATCGCTCTCTGAATACTCCATTTTGTTTACTATACTTTTAAAAATATGTTTGAGGTATTCTTTTTCTTTCCTGCTGCTAGCCTCTCTATCGCCTTTTTTCTTTGCTCTGAATAGTTCATAAAAGACGACACAAGCAGCATGTGTGATGTTCATAACAGGGTAGTTATCAGAAGTAGGTACTTTTACAGCCATATCGCACATGGACAGCTCTTCGTTAGTTAAACCTTTAGACTCTCTTCCTAAAACTACTCCGATATCTCCTGAAACTTCTGAAGCTCTTTCAGCTATTTCCCTGACATCCGTAGTGCTTCTAACAAAGTTTGAAGAATCGACCGACTCGAGCCCTGTAGTGCCTATAGAGAAATCAACACAGTTTAAAGCTTTTTCAAAAGAATCCTTAATTAAAACATTTTCAAGAACTTTTTGAGCATGTACAGCTCTGTTTTTAGCTTTCTTACCTATTTTTGTCTTAGGGTTAACAAGAATAAGCTGTTCAAAATCAAAGTTTGCCATCGTCCTCGCTAAAAAACCCAAATTCCCCTCTATTTCCGGTTCAACAACGATACATTTTCTCATACCAACACTTTTTGTAACCTATTTTTTTATGTTGGGCCGTTTAGAGCAAAGTATTGAGCAAACAGTTTAAAGAAAAGAATGTAACAAAAAGTTATGGACATTAAAATAATGGGAGCGGTTCTTGTTGCACTACTCTTAATCGGAGTAGGTTTCGACGTATACGGTGTTGAAGTAAAAGATTTAACAGATATTTCAGGATTTTCCCTTAATATTAGGGAGAGACTAGGTTTATTACCAGGATTAGAATCTCCTGAAGGAAATACCACTGTTTCAGCCGATCTTAATTATGGGGAAGGAAATTTTTCACAGTTCAGCCATACAGCACCAATTGAAAAAATTGTTGTAGAAGGTGAAGGAATGAACACTACTTTCGGCGGTTTTAATTTAAATGAATACGCTTACGAAGTTGAGAACTTTACAGGTAGATTGTTAGTAGGCCAGGAAGAGGTTTCAATAAACGGTGAAGCAAGTACTTTGAGAGTAGGAGGTAGTAGTTTAGAGTCTGAAGAACCTAAAGAGCTTTTTATCGAAGGCGAACCGGATGTATTGGAGTTAGAAAATATTACAAACACTGACTTTGATTTCGACAATGTTTCAGGAGAAGTTAGAAGAGGAAGTCAGACCCATTCGTTAGAAAGTACGCCTTTAAAGTTTGAAAGTTTTTCGGGTATGTTTAAAAGAGATCTAAGGGATTCAGAAGTGTTTTTTGAAGGAGTTGTTGTTGAAGGATCTTTTGGTTCAGAAAACTCGAGGACTTACTTCGGCAACTAAATTAATCAGATTCCTTAAGAATAATATTTTTCTGCTTCTTCCCTTCTTTTTTACTATTTTTTCTACCGTTAGAAAACTCTTTCTTCAAGATTTTATACAGTTTTTTGAAAGGTATTAGAACAGTTTTCAAAATCTTTTTAGCAGCTTTCAATAATTTCTTTGCCATTTTAGAGGATATGTTTACAGTTACAAAAGCCGTATACAGTAACATACCTAATACCATGAAACCAAGTATGTTGGTGAGGCTTACACTGAGCGAAATAATTCCTAACCTGTTTAAAACAACGAAGTAAACACCTGAAATAATGGCTACTAGAACCACTGTAGTCACGGTTTTCAAAACCTTGAAGCCTATTAAGAAAACAGCTAATAAGAGT
>JALDAI010000092.1 GCA_022729285.1 Candidatus Nanoanaerosalina archaeon | reverse complement strand
GCTTGTTACTTCGATGTCGGCTCTCCGTATCCTGGCCGTGCAGCCGCGGCCAAGGGTGGGGGTGTTCACCCATTAAAACGGATCGTGAGCTGGGTTTAGATCGGCGTGAGCCAGATCGGTTGCTATCTACTGGGTGTGTTTAAGTGGTTGAGAGGAAGTTTCGGACAGTACGAAAGGAACCCCGAGCCGAAGCCTCTGGTGTGGCAGTTGTCCTACAGGGCATGCTGCGTAGCTACGCTTCGGGGGATAAGGGCTGAAAGCATCTAAGCCTGAAGCCCTCCTCGAAAAGAACCACTTTTGGCGCCTGTATAAGACAGGTTTGATAGAGAAGCAGTGTAAGTACCAAGGCAACGAGGTATTCAGCTGACTTCTACTAACAGCCTTTTTGACCTTTTGGTCTGTGTCTTATACAACGTCAGTACTCTAAGAGATGTAAGGAACCTACTCATTTTTCTTGTTTTCTAATTTCAAAACATTTTTAACTATTTTACACTACTTTATACTTGAAGGAGCTGAACCTCTTTCGCACTTTTGTGTGAAGAAAGTCCCGCCTCCGTAAATACATGCGCTGGAAACCAGTGAAGGTGAGAGCCTTGTTCCTTTCGCAGAAACGATACTTCCTTCCAAGCATTATGATGCTGATAAGAAGCTGAAGTTTTGGAAGGGATAGATGAAACGTGTTAGACCATGTGGAGCAAGTCTTTAGACGCTTAGTTGAATGAGGTTAAAATAGAAGCGGGCTTACCGGTTCCATCACTTTTTAAGTTTTAGGATGTAAAGGTGTATTGTAATGGCAAAGAAAAATAATCAGATGCCTTCCTCTTTTGGAGGACTTGTCAGATACTTCGATGAAGGAGAACAAAAGTTCCAGCTGGATCCAAAAGCTGTAGTAGCTTTGGTGATCGGTTTGGTTACAATGAATCTGTTCGCTCACTTTTACTTAATGGTTTAAGTATTAGGGGCCCGTAGCTCAGCCTGGACAGAGCACTCGGCTTCTAAGGTTTTGTTGATGGTGGTTTCGGTGTGAACTATTGCTGTCGACTTAGCCAGTGAAACCGAGCGGTCGAGGGTTCAAATCCCTCCGGGTCCGTTCTTTTTTGTTCTAAAATAAAAAAATATAAACAAAGCCTTCAAACTTACTTTATGGAGGTAAAACATAGATGACAGATGTTCCAAGGGTTGAGACAGGGGTTAAAGGACTGGACCAACTTATTGAAGGAGGGTTTCCTGAGAACTCTGTGACGTTAGTTTCAGGAGGTGCCGGATGCGGTAAAACTATTCTTTGTAACCAGTTTCTATGGCATGGACTGAAAAAAGGCCAGAAAGGAAGGTATATTTCATTGGAAGAGCCTGTAGGAGATATTAAGAAAGACGCTAGGGTCTTCGGATGGGATTATGAAAAGTATAGTAGAAAAGGAGAGTTTAAAATATCGTATATAATGCCTACAGCTGGTTCTAGAGGGTTTATAGATAAGATAAAAGAGCTTGCCAGTGAAGAAGGTGTTGAAAGACTGGTTATCGATTCTGTTTCCGTTATGCTTGGCGCTTATGGCGGAACTCAGTCAAAGAAGAGGGAAAACCTTTATGATCTTATGAGGAACGTTAAGGAGGCCGGGCCGACCACGGTTATGACTTCTGAAATACCTGAGAACAGCGGTAACAACCTGTCAAGGTTCGGGGTTTCTGAGTTCGTTGCTGACGGAGTTATTGTACTGTACTACACAGGCGTTGGAGAAGGAACTTTTAGAAACATGGAGGTCCGTAAGATGCGTAGAACGGAGCATACTCCGGGTACACATCCTTTCAAAATAACTGATAAAGGCCTAAGGCTTTCAAAAGAAACAGGTTTTTAGACTTCGTAAACCTTAACACCGTCTTTTGTAATCTCCATAGGAAGGATGTTGGTGTTATGGTCTGTCCTTCTCATCTTTCTTATTGTTAGAGTTCTTTTATGGTCTTCAGAGACAGGTACAAACTCTAAAAGTAGGACGGTGTCTACTAAGAACTCTATTATTCCTCCTCCTGAAAGCCCTTGCGAGGTCTCAGGTACAGTTCCTGTTAAAACAGCTGTAACCTCTGCTTCTCTTAACTTGTTAAGAAGGGATGCTAAAGCCACTCTTGCCATATACTCGTCTCTTATAAACATCTCAATAATCGAGACTGAGTCGATTATAACTCTTTCCGCGTTG
>JALDAI010000101.1 GCA_022729285.1 Candidatus Nanoanaerosalina archaeon | reverse complement strand
TCAGCCACTCTTTTTCTAGCTTCTTTAACTGCTTTACGAGCATTTAAACCTTTTTTATGGAGTGAGTTAGGGTTTCCATAACTCTTCCCTAAGAACTTATCTACTGTTTCTTTAACTTGAGGGTCTACAGGAGTTGTTGAATTATTATCGAGGTATACTGTGTTGTGTCGCTTCATACTATCTTATGTGAAAATATTTTCACGCATATTTATATTGTTTTGGTAGCCTAACTTTAGATTAAAATGTTGGTTAAAAGACCTACAGTGATTATCCCTAGGGTTAGAGTAACGCCGTAAGCAGCTAACTCTTTCCTTGTCATAACCTTCTTCAACATAAAGAACTTCGGAAGGGAAAGAGCAGCTACAGACATCATAAAAGCTAAAGCGGTTCCAATAGGTAGGCCTTTAGATATAAGTGACTCAGCTATAGGTATCACACCCATTATGTTAGTGTAAATCGGCGTCCCAAGAATTACGGCTCCAGGAACAGCTAAGTTGCCTGTTAGGTAGTTAGCTATTAGCTCTTCAGGCACTAAACCCCGTATTAAAGCTCCGATACCGGTACCGATAATTATGTAGGGTAATACGTCTTTAACAAGACTTTTTGCCTCTCTAAAAGATTTTCTAACTCTCTCCTTTATCTCAATACTTTCTTTTTCTACCTCCACATCCAGTGTTTCCTGACTGTTCTCATCAAAAAAAGTTTTAGATAATAATAATCCTCCTAAAACTCCTACTGTAAGGCCTCCTAGGACATATATTAAAGTCGGTATAACTCCAAGAACTGTAAACAAAACTACTACCGCAGCCGTATTAACCATAGGTGAAACAAAAAGGAAGGTAAGAGTCATACCGGTAGGTATACCTGACTTAGAGAAACCAAGGTACAAAGGAATAGTTGAGCAAGAGCAAAATGGCGATACAACACCTGATAATGCAGCAATAAAGTACCCAGAAACAGCTTTTTTACCTTTAAGAACTTCTCTAATCTTTTCCGGGCTTAGATAAGTCCTTATAAATCCTATGACAAGGACCATGGTGAAAAGGATTAAAAGTATTCTAGAGGAGCTATATATCCAGAACTCGACAACTTCCGCACTTCTGTCTGTAAGGCCTAGAAGATCTATGACGGCTGTAGCTAATATTTCAAAAACCATTTTTTATCAGTTAAAACAGTTTCTCCATTATTTCCTCAGTTCTAGGAAATCCTGTGATCAGTATTTCACCGTTTTTACCTACGGCAGGAGTGGTCATTACACCTTTTTCAACCAGTTTTTCTATACTGTTAACCTTTTCGATACTTACATCAGAGATATTATGTTCTTCAACTAAATCAGTTATCTTTTCCTTTAGTTTATCGCATTTCTTGCAGTTTTCTCTTCCATAAACTTTTATTTGCATTAGTTATCCACCTTTTTAGCGTAATCCAGAATCTTAGCTACGTATTCTGGTTTTTTTAACCTTCCTTTAAGCTTTTTACCATCTTTGACGGTTTCTATCAAACCGGCGCTCTCTAATTTTTTGAAATGCCTGTAGATTACTGATCTATCTTTCCCTAATCTTTCCACAAAATCACAGTAACAGATGGTAGAATCTTTTTCCAAAAGAATTTCGACTATTCTCAGCCTGATTTCTGATGATAAAGCCTTGAACAATTTTTGCATTATTGTGCAATTATGCAACAATGCTTAATAAATTTTGGTATAACACTGTTATACCTATCTTAAGTTAATTTCTTCCCAACAAAAGCTCCATAACCAAGTGCTAAGGGGTATAGTACAAATAAGAATATCAG
>JALDAI010000088.1 GCA_022729285.1 Candidatus Nanoanaerosalina archaeon | reverse complement strand
TACTTCGGCATTTGATTCTTCGCCTTTTGAAGCAATAACTGCGTTTTCTCCTTTGATTATCGCTGATTTATCTGGCTGTTCTCTTGTAATCTGTTGGGCCAGTCTTATGAGCGTGCCGACATCGTTGATAGGTACTTCTTTGAACACTGAATCTTCATCTTTTTCAAGTAGATCTTCTGTTATCTCATCCTCCAACATCTTCTGCAGACTTTCAATATCTTTTTTCTGCTCTTTCCACTGCTCAAAAAGTCTTTCAGGATTTCTTGGTCGGTTTTTATAATCTATGTCTTCCGGTTCTTCTCTGAAAACTTTTTTCAACTTGTTTATCTCCTTTTTCTGGTCGTCCCACTCATCTACAAACCTCTGTACAACGTTGAACAACTGGTCCTCAGGGACTTTAAAGATGTCTGCTAACTCTTCTAAAGTGTATCCATCAGTGTTAATCCAGTTACCAAGCCTTTTCTGGAGCTCTTCTCTTTCTTTTATGTACTTGTCTGCTGCTTCTCCTGCTTTGTACTCAAGCCGGATAATCCCGTCCTGAACCTTACTACTACCGACTAAAGCGATTTTTTCTATCTCAGAAGTGTTTTGAACATGTGTTCCTCCACATGCCTGGACATCCATCTCTCCACCGACTTTTACAAGACGTAACTTGTTTCCTGGCGGCACTCCTCCTTGGTAAACTGTGAAACCGTACTTCTGCTCCGCTTCTGTCTTTGAAACCACTGTTTTTGTAACGCCTAACCCTTCTTCTACCCACTTGTTAGCCTGTTCCTCTATCTTTTCAAGCTCTTCTCTTGTAACTGTCTTGTAATGTGTGATGTCAAGCCTTGCTTTCTTTGTTGTCTTTTTAGCTCCTGCCTGCATCACATGGTTTCCAAGAACTTTTCTTGCTGCTGCGTTTATCAGATGGGTTGCTGAATGGTGTTGTGTCAACAGTTTTCTCCTATCAGCGTTTATTGAACACTTAACAGTATCTCCTTTCTTTTTATCAATTTTTGAATCGATGTTGTGGAGGACTCGGCCTTCAACTTTTATCACTTCGGTAACATCGGTGTTGTCTATCTTACCTATGTCGTGTAGCTGGCCTCCGCTTGTAGGGTAAAAGTATGTTTTATCTAAAATTATGTAATGGATCCCGTCTTTTTCAACAAGCTGTAAAACTTCTGCTTCGAACTCCAGTTTTTCCTCGTCTTCGATATACTTCAACTCTGTTTTAGGAACTTCTCTTATCTCAGGGAACTTTTCATCCTCATTATCTTTCTTTACACCTTCTCCATGTTTTTCTGAAACTTTTGAGTAGAAATCAGGCGATTTAACAACTTTGACACCTAGTCTCTGGAGTAGATCAGGGGAGATACCTTCTGTATCGTAGAGCTCAACCATCTTCTCTTCGTCTATCTCTTTGTCAAGCTTTCCGATTATTTTCTCCGCTTTTTTACGCATCTTTTGGTACTTTTTCTTTTCTTCTTCTAAGATTTCTTTAACTGACTCTATGTTTTCCAGTAGCTCCGGGAAAATATCTTCCATCTCTTCTGCGTGCCACTCAACTACATCACAAATATCGATATCCCATCCGTACTTGTCTATAAAGTCAAGGCTTCTTCTAGCAATTATTCTTAAGGAGTGTTGTTCGCCTGTGTTGGATGGAAGGATCTTGTCTGAAAGCGCGAAAAGAAGGCTTCTAGTATGGTCTGCTACTGAGTAAAGTGCTGCTGCCGGCATAATCTCTTTTTTCAAACCTTCTTTTTCTTCTCCTATCTTTTCTGCTATCTCTTCCCAAGTTTTTTCTATATCTTCTACTTCGTCGAGGTTTAGGTAGCTGGAGTACGGTAGAAATTTTTCCCAGACCTGTTTGTCAGGGCTTACACCTGTCTGTCTGTAGAGCTTTTCCACTACTTTTTCCATGTTAGCTTCGTAAGATGTCTGTGAACCATGTGTGATCCAGACAATCCTTTCCAGGCCCATCCCCATGTCTAAAACTTTTGTATCGAGTTCTGAGTATCCTTTTTCTGAATCATCTATTTCGTAAAACATGTAGACCTGGTTAAAAAGCTCTAAACCGTCTATGAAAAACTCCATACAGGCTCCAAGGTTTCCTCCTCCACCCCATGAGTCTTCGTGTAGTACAAGTTTTTCTTTAGGAAGTCCTATTCCTTTTAACGCCCATTCTAACATGTCTTCAAAGTACTTTTCTTGTTCATAACTTTCAGGATCTGTGAAAGCGTGTTGTCCAACCATCACGAACCCTGTGTAATGTCTTCCTGTGACTCCTACGTTTTCTATATCGTTAAATCTTACGCAGAACTGAGGAACTACTAAAGGGTTTGCAGGAGGCTCTAATTCTCCGGTTACCACGTACGGTTGGAAGTCGTATATCGAAGCTCTTACGAACTCTGTATCATCTCTCCACCTTGCTGCTACAGGGTAACGGTCAATAGGTGTGTAACCTCTTTTTCC